>MPNB01000047.1 GCA_002238805.1 Rhodothermaceae bacterium bin80
TTGCAACTGGACGGGCCAAATTACGGGGACCGCTGCCCCGAAGAAGAGGCAAAACCGGAATCAAAATCGCCCTAAATTACCCCAGACTGATTCAGTAAATCTCAGTAGTCCATATCCCCGAAAAAAAATCGACCGAAAACGGGAATGGGGAAATTCCGTACTTCCAGAGCACTATGAAATGGCGAACTTGGGATTAGACCCTCACTAACACAAAATTTTCTGTAATTGAAGCCAAATTCAATGGGATAATCTGGATGATTGGAATCGCCACCCACCTATTCACTTCTTCGATCGAACGGCCTATACTCCACGAGCACTGACCGACCAGTGATGTCAACAATAGTAGCCATAATCTCAACCCCATACGCGTCTGTGAGCCTCAGCGGTTTGCCCAATCGGAAGGTGACTGGCTGCTGCTTTCCCTCATCAATTGCAATATTATCCGCGTATAAGTAGGTCCGATCCAAGTTATCACGTATCGGATTTAGCCGTCCATTCAATCCCGAGATGTGCCCGGTAGCATTTGAGAAAATGACGGCACCACCAGCTGTAATCGGATCAAGTTCTAACAGCAATCCCTCTTGGGACGGCCTCCACTCCCGTACCAAACCTGCGGTGTAGCCTGGCATTGCGGCATACACCGTCATCGGCAAATGCGTCGTATATAGATTAAAATCCGCTTCACCGTTTTCGTCAGTTGTCGCCCGCTGCCAAGTTTTGTTCGGAAAAAGAGCCAAAACATCCGCACCGATGACCGGCTCTCCTTCAGAATGTACCGTGATGACGGCATCCGACGGTACAAGTTCAAGCCGGGCAGCCGGGATGACTAGAACCAAATTTGTCTCATCATTGACTCTGTACTCCGGCTTGATACCTGCAATCTCATGGGTTTCTTTGAAGATGATTGAAACGCCGTCCCCGCGTCGTTCCATCATATTTCTTCGGTGATGGGACCCAGGTATATTCCCTACAGAGATTCGCCCAAATACCGAAGCAAGAACCCCATTGCGGGCTGACTGACTTGAATCCATTCCCTCTATGGTCATCCCATTGGGAAGCGAGCCGGGCGAGTCAATTTCCAGACGGTTTTTGAACATTGAAAGCCGGATGCGCCGGGTAGACATGGAGTAGTCACGATGGACAACAGCGTTCACCACT
The DNA here is from genome assembly GCA_002238805.1 of Rhodothermaceae bacterium bin80. Taxonomy (GTDB): domain Bacteria; phylum Bacteroidota; class Rhodothermia; order Rhodothermales; family Bin80; genus Bin80. The sequence goes on from MPNB01000047.1 coordinate 1,159, forward strand.
GCCTCGAACACGGCAGCCAAGCTGTACTGGGGCATATCTTCGCGGGCCGGTGTTTTCCGTGCCGCGACACGCATATTACGGGCTACAAACTTCGTTGCATCAGCAATCTGAACAGAAAGCGGCCCTTGAATCTCCTGAGCATCCAACTGGCCGGAGGCACGATCTTTACCACGATACATAGTGGCCATAATCGTGGCTTGCGGCAACCACTCCTGAGGTGAATCGGTACAAAGTAACACTCCGGCAACGGTTGCCCGATCAACATCAGCTTCATCAGACGTTAGCAACCTAAGATTTATCAGAGCACGACGAGGATTGACTCCTCCCGCTGCACTTATCAATGGCTCCCACAGTCGCTCAAGGAGAGTTTTAAATCCAGTATGGGGAACAGCCTGGTGGTCAAACCAGAGATATCGGCTCTGGGCACGTCCCTGAGCCAGACGCAAGCGTTCATCAACTTCCATCGGACGCTTGGTTGCGCCGACCCGGAGGTATGCTCGGCCAGCACGCTCGTGCACAAAATTTCCTCGTGGTACCTCTACAAGTACGAAGATCTTTCCGTCAAGCTGTCGATGATGGATATCAATCCGAAGGGGGGGCTTAACAGCGTCGGTACTCACTTCAGCCAACAGTTGGTTAAGTGCAGTAGCCTGCTTCGGAGACATTCCCTGAAGCTCCCCACTGTCTGAAACTCCACAAAGAAGTACACCACCATTCGCATTCGCAAAAGCAGCGATCTCATCGGCAAGATCCTCTCTTCGGGGGCTCTTTGGGTGATCACCGCTGAACTCAATCTGCTTGAATTCCCACCTGCTATCCTCGCCTAGTTGCAAACGCCGACGGACCTCTGCATCGGTGATATTCATGATGGATCTCCAGGCTGCATTCTACGATTGTACGGGAGATTATTCAACTGAGCACTGGGCCTTAAAATACGAAATCAGGTACCAACATGGAAGACTTACCGACATTGTGACACAGACAATGGCTCGTAATACTACTGACACCCAAGATATATTTGTCCACATTTCGCACCTAAAACCACTTACACTTGATACTGGTTCGACTCGAATTTGAAAGCAACATTTGCTTTTGCACAGGCGAGTTGTGTATTTCTTCCCGTGTACTCGCCTCGGAACGACCGAGTAGCTTATTGCCCATAATGCTGTAGTACACGGTGGCATCAAGCATGTCCGAAAATACCGTGATAAACTATTCCCGCCTCCAATAATCCTGAAGAAAGCTGGGCATCCCCTCGGTGTGTACACGCCATATGGGTGATGAGTGAAATTCACTACGACGAGGGCCTACCGAAGACAAATGGACCACATTTTCGGTGGATAACAGCAAACATGGGCCGATCATGCACGCTACCTTGGACAATTGCACCAGTTCTTGCCCTCTGGATCACATGACATCATTTTCTACAGGTAGTTTGCAAGTGTCTCATGTGATCCTAAATTCACTGTTCGACCCACGATGTTTGAGGTAAAGCTAATCTGAATAGACTGGGTCGGGCTAGATTAAGACCTGCACATGCGAAAGCACCTGGAGCATTGAGCCGACTCTTGTTTGATTGGGCACCATGTGTAATCGTGGTTAGTTTTCCAAGCTTCAAGGTATATATGGTTACGAACTGACTGGTTTCCAGGAAGAATGTGTATCGTAATACAACGGCCTCGGTGCGCATCAACATCGCTATGCCGAGCGAAATTCAATTCCCTCAATGTACGCACACATCCATATCCAAACGGATATCCGCGTTTGCCAAGTCTCTTGGATCGACTCAAAACATCCGCTCCAATCCTCTTGCGAGAGATGCTCCTTCGGGGATCTCACCCGTGAAGATCGTTGTGCGCTCTTTCAGCGCATTTACAGGCCACCATCTCTCCAAGAGAATGTGATCTTGCCGCTGCAGGCAAATGCTAACTCTCGGGTAGGGTTGAAACATGTGCTGCCGCCTTGGTCCAAGCCTTCACCTTGGATAATACTTCCTCTGAAATATCATCGGCGTAATCAATCAAACGGCAGCGGTCGAACAACAAGCCTGCATCGCTCGCGGTGGTATACCACCGGTTAGATACTACTTCCGTTACGAGAAACAACCTGACGGGCATGACAGCCGGCGACGTATCAAGCCATTTACTGCAGAACACGCTAGTATCTAGTTCTGTAATATTATTTCTGAAGCTGGTTCCTGTTTTGCACTGTCCGAAACCGATTAGCATACTGTCCCGTTCGTCAGCAAATTTTTTCCAAACAACAACGTCAAGCTTCCCATCCCTAGCTACTGTTCGCGCATTATCTCGATTCCTGAAATAATATTTTAAACCCATCTCCTTGCAGAGCCAGTTTACCCTTTTTTCAAAAGAGGGAATACCGGAAGCTGTCCCGAATACACGAGCCTCTGCGCGGCAACCGAAATAGCTGCGGACTATATCAGCAGCTACCTCCTCAAACAAGTCCGCACCGTCCATTTGTGCGTGTCTCCTACTCGTTTTCATGTTAAGACGCGTGGCCAAGAGAAAATATCGGTATAACAACAACTTATGACATTTTTCAGGTTGTACGGCAACGAGCGTATGTCCGTCATTTCTAATTTCAAACGGATAACCATCGCGACAAGCTTTCTCGCGCCTATATATCTCTGTCAGTACATCCTCAACTGTTTCCGTCAGAGGGTCCTCTTCTGGGACACCATCGTGAGTATAATCATTTTCTTCAAGCCTTCCCAAGTTCCTGGCCAACTGAAGCAATGGTAGTCTTGTATACCGCCAACACATCAATTCAGCGTGGTCGGCTAACTCACTCACAGACGCCGAAGAACTAGGCGTATCCAACAGTTGAGTCATCAACTTACCGCGTCTCAGAAATTTGCTCCCCACTACTGGAGCTGCCTCTGCGGATCATCTCATCATACAAGTCGCATGCTAGATTACGCACGGCCTTGGCCATTGAAAGTAGTTGTGGGGTATCGTCGTATCCCTCGGACAGCAAGGCTCGAGCACTCTCAAGATCTGCCTTGGACCGTTGAAGAGCTTCTGAAAAGCGCCTGGATGCTGGTTGGCTGGCCTTGAAGGCATAATCCAAAGAATATCCGTTGCGTAATGCAGCTCGAGACTCTATGTTGTTAAGAACCGCATCAAGACGCCTCAGGTCAGGATTCTGACTCTTGACAATTGGGGCTTTGTCGTTCTTCTTGCTTCCATATAGCCAAAGGAAGAGCTCTCCAAGCTCGCCCTTTTTGTCCTTTGGAACAAAGTCGGTTGCGTCATCAACTTCTTCTCTGAGACCAAGAAACGATTGAATTCCTTGGTAGTCAAGACCCGTGTAAAGATGTGAAAAAGAAAAATGCTTCTTCCACCTATCTCCTTTTTTGAAGACGCGCAGACGCTCGGCTTGCTCTAGCACCACCAGGCCACGATATAGTCTATATACTGTCCTGTGGGTGTCGCCGATTTGCTCAGCTATATCCCCTAGATCTACCTCTACCCTTCTATGTACGTCAGCGATATACTGAGCTTTCGCGAAGCTACTCCATTTTGCCGGACCGTTGACATGTTTGAATCCGAGATAGCGCCAAGCCTCGTCACGACTTGTAACGACCAACGAAGGGAGTTGGCTCAATTTTTTGCGTAGTGAGCCTGCAATGCATGGTATATTAACTTCCGGGAAGGGCTTCAGACTAGGGTCTAGAAGCAGCTTAACCGCAGCGAGACGACGATTGCCTTCGATAACCGTATATAGGTTGTTGGAAGCAACAACGAGTAGAGATTCGTGTTCGAAAAAACCACTTGCCGCTATTGATTGAACCAATTCCCGCACATCCATGGTTTCCCATAAGATCCGTATGATTTCCTGATCGGACGCTTTAGGACTTAGGTCGAATTCAACCAGCCTAGGGTTTTTACGATCAAACAATAGCCTTGATAATTCAATCGGCTTAATCACTGTTTCACTCATAATCCATGTTGGTCAAGACAAGCCATATAGGAGGGCTTCCGAAGCGTACAAATCAGTGGACGTCTTCGCCTTGTGTGCCACACTCCGCTGGTGTGAGCACCAAGACCGACTGCCTGAACGACTCTGTGATTCTTGAACGACTCATGTGAACAGCTTTCTTCGGGTGATGAGCAATTCGGGAATTGTGAGATGATGGGTGCTCTTCATTTCCACAAGAGCCCCATGAAATTTGTGTTGGCGGACTAGCGAGACGATATCGGGCGAGTAGTCGTACGTCATCAAAAAGTCCGCTTGGCTGGCGGCCAGCACAGCAAAAATGCGTGCGTGATCAACACTGTTGTGAGTATAGAGCCGACTGCCTGCTTGCTCGCCGGCAACAGCGGTATATGGAGGGTCAACGAAAACAGCTGCATCTACCTGGTCGCATAGTAGCTCCAGCATACGCATACCGTCCCCTTCGAAAAACAACAGTTTATCGGAGTGTCTAGCAATATCCTGGAGCCGGCGGACTAGCGTGTCTGGATACCAACGGGAGCAAATGCCGTTACCGTTTTCACCATTTCTAATGAACGACGCCCCCGGCGCTAGAATACCACCGCGCCTCGTGCGATTCAGCACGAGGGTGCGGAAACCATGATCTAGTACTGATAAGGGCACCTTGCGCGCTATGCGCTCGACATGGGAGCGGGTGGGCGAGAAGGAATGAATACGCTCAATCAGCTCCTCGGTGTGCTCAAGGGCCGCTCGCCAGAAGGCTGCTACGTCGCGGTCCAACTCAATCATCACCGCGCGTGCCGCGAGGCCTTCCATGACAGCGGTCAAGGAGACGATTCCGCCACCAGCGAAGGGCTCAACCAGTAGATCCACGGGCTCCTCCAGCCACTTCCGGATATGGGGCACGAGCCATGTCTTTCCCCCAGGATAGCGCAACGGACTTCGCTGCGGCACGGTGGCCACGTTAACAGCCGGAATCCTGGAACGCCGGAATATCCGTACAGCAGGGGTCGCCGGATCAGGATTGTGTTCCATAACAGTCCGTAGACAAATAAATATCCCAGCGAGTGACGCTCGGAATAGGTCCTACAATACCTTACTCACGCCTGGTATCGGGATCGGGTAATGGCCATCTGCATCCGGCATGACAGGGGGATCAGCATCCCAGGCAAGGGTTTGTGGCATCAGATCCAACTCACTCGCCATCGCTTCTTCCCAAGTGATCACTTTACCCGAATAGGTGGCCATTCGCCCCAAAATGGAACTCATGGTCGCGACAGCACCATTTTCCGCATCCGCATATTTGAACTCCCCTGCATTGATAGCTGCAAACAACTCGTCATGCTCCACTTGGTAAGGGTTCGGATCGTCTTTCCTATTGTGCTTGAGAATGGTCTCCCCCGAAGCACTGTAAAGTTCGCCTGGTGAGGGAGCCGTACCTGAGGTTCCATGAAAGCCTTCAGAAACCCTGTTCATGCAATCCGGGATATGCCTGCACTGACTCAATACACGACTCCCGTCCGCATATTCAAACTCCACGAAATGATGATCATAGATCTCTCCATGATCCACACCTGTACGAACCTGGCGTCCACCCTGGCCTTGTGCACTGATTGGATGTCCCTGCTTCACCCAATTGCCTACATCGATATTGTGAATGTGCTGTTCTAAGATGTGGTCTCCACAAAGCCAATTAAAGTAGTACCAGTTGCGCATTTGATACTCCATTTCTGTTAGTGGGCGACCAGCCTTCTCCTCGTACTCTTTCCGTCCGCGAACCCAGACACCTCCACCATTCCAGTACACCCGACCGAGAATGATATCCCCAATGGCGCCCTCGTGAATGCGTTTGACCCATTCACGATACACGGTTTGATAGTGGCGCTGAAGCCCCACAACAACATTGAGTTTTTTCTCCTTGGCTTTCTGTGCCGCAGCCAATACGCGGCGTATGCCTGGGGCATCTGTTGCAACCGGCTTCTCCATGAATATCTGCTTACCCGCATCAACGGCAGCTTCAAAGTGCATCGGACGAAAACCGGGAGGCGTCGTCAGAATCACCACATCGGAAAGAGCAATTACTTCCTTATATCCATCAAAACCGTCAAACTGTCGCTCACCAGGCACATCAATGCGACCGATTGCATCTAAGGTAGCTTCGTCAGCCTCTTCCGGCTCTTTCATGTTCTTGAGGCTCTCCTCAATGCGATCACTAAACGCATCCGCCACCGCTACTAACTTGGTGTTGGGAGCCGCTTTCAATGCCTGAAGCGCTGCACCAGTCCCCCTGCCTCCAGCGCCGATCAGGCCCACCCTGATCGTATCATCAACGCCATAGAACGCGCTGGCTTTCAGCGGGAATTGGCTAGCAAATGCACCACCTACAACTGCTGCTGCGCCGCTCTTAACGAAGTCGCGGCGATTAAGGGATCCTGTGAGCTTGTCCATTTTGCTTGGAGTTTGGTTAGTACGTATTGAATTTACTAAATGAATGGCACTGTTACCCTCCTAATGCTCTCATCCAGAATTCCATTTGCTCGTCCGCAGTAGGCTGGACAAAAGGGCGAACAATTCTAAACCCAACAAAGGGAGAGTCCGTGTTCCACCACATAGATCTAGGAATCTGGGGATCACGCCGCTTCCAATCCAGGTCTGAACGAAGGCGGGCACCACAGCGGAGCGCATCTGGATTGTCGTCGTACGCCCCACCTCGCACCGTGCGAGGATGTAACCGGGTTGGCAGTTGCCAGGGATCATTTGCAAGTGAATCTGTCAGCCCTTCATAGAATGTTGTGCTGTATTCATCCAGCGTCCATTCTGCTACATTGCCATGCATATCGAAGATTCCCCACTGGTTTGCCATCTTTCGACCTACTCGCTGGTAGGTCTCATTGCTATTACCATAGTGCCATGCATAGGTATCCAACGAGTCCGACGATTCTCCGAAACTGAATCTGGATAAGGTGCCTGCACGACATGCATACTCCCATTCAGCCTCCGTAGGTAACCTGTAAAATTTTCCCGTTTTTTCCGAAAGCCACCGCGCATACTGAAGAGCACTCCACTGGGTCATGCCGACGGCTGGATAACCATTGGTCCCCATACCGTGAGCCGGGTCTTCATAGGGTGGACTCGGACGAGCCACCAGATCTGGGTCAAAGTCAGTCCCTGAAGCACTCGCTGGACTGTCGCGGTCACGACTCGAGAACAGAACAAATTCGTCGTAGGTTACTTCGTAGACACCTATATAGAATGATGAAACCGTAACCTCGCGTTGTGGACCCTCATCATCGTCCCGTCCTTCTTCGCCTTCGGGGGTACCTATCATAAAGGTCCCACCAGGCACACGAACCATTGAAAAGTGCACATCTGTCCCGGGAATGGTATCTGTGACCATTTCCAGGACTGACTGAGCCGCCCCAAACTTGGAGCATGCGCTCAGCAACAGAATGCTAACTACACTAATTCGCAAACGCTGCATCAAATGCCGCGCCGGACGGCTTGAAGTCTACTTTCTTAACAAAGGCACAGGCTTCCGAAGCCCCTGCCTCCCGATCCATACCAATGTCTTCCCACTCGATAGAGAGTGGGCCGCTGTAATTGGCCCTGTTCAAGGCGCGAATGATCTCTTCAAAATTGACACATCCGCGACCTATTGACCGAAAATCCCAGAACCTTCCCGGAGTACCAAAATCCGTATGACCACCGAATACACCAACCTCAGTTAGCTTATCTGACCACCACACATCCTTCATGTGTGTATGATAAATCCGATCTGCAAAGCGGTCTATGAAGGCTACATAGTCTACGCCTTGGTAACCAAGGTGACTAGGGTCATAGTTGAACCCAAAAGCTTTTCTGTGGCCTATAGCCTCCAGGGCGCGCGCACTGCTAGCGATGTCAAAGGCGATCTCCGTTGGATGCACTTCTAGCCCAAACCGAACACCAACTTTATCGAACACATCCAATATCGGATTCCAGCGATCTGCGAAGTCCTGGAATCCAGCTTCTATCATCCCCGGGTCATTGGGCGGAAAAGAATACAGCAGTGGCCAAATACTGCTGCCGGTAAAACCATTTACTACCTTGACTCCCAGTTTTGCGGCAGCTCTGGCGGTGTCCTTCATTTCTGCTGCTGCCCGCTCCTTAACGCCAGACGCATCACCATCACCCCATACATGTGCAGGGATAATGGCCTTGTGCCGCTGATCAATATTATCGCAGATTGCCTGGCCCACCAAATGATTGCTTATTGCATACACTTTCAGGCCGTGCCGGGCCAAAAGGTCATGCCGTCCCTGACAGTAATCACGTTCGGTTAGCGCCCGTTGTACATCAAAATGATCGCCCCAGCAGGCTAATTCCAAACCATCATAGCCCCACGAAGCTGCCTTTTCCGCGAGTGTTTCGAGTGTTAAGTCGGCCCATTGGCCAGTAAACAGGGTTACAGGTCGTGCCATATGTATCGTTTGACTAAATGAATGTAGGAAAATGGCGAACGTTACCAGATCAGCGTACCCGACCAGTAACGTGGTCTCTACCTAAACTTAAAATGATAATGCGGACATGTAGTCTCAAACAGGCGGCGTATACGCAGCATCAACCCACCCCTTTGCTCTTCCACTCTTCAATGCCGTGAGAATGAAATGCACGCCTCTGGCGCCATCCTGTACGCTCGGAAAATCCAGGTCTTCGGATTCTGGTGTTTGACCAGACACCCGGGCGGCAATCGTTCTTCCGGCGTTCAAGTAAATATTGGCAAATGCCTCCAAAAATGCTTCTGGATGACCACTGGGAAGGCGCGTACTGCGCTGCGCTGCTGCCGATAGGTAGTCATTGCCGCGCTTAAATACCTGTTCGGGGCCACTGAGCTCACGGCAATACAACCAGTTGGGATGCTCCTGAAACCACTGAAGCGATCCTGTTTCACCATGTACCCGAATGTTCAGATTGTTCTCCTCCCCAATTGATACCTGAGAAGCATGCAGTACACCTCGCGCCCCTCCCCGATAATGTACCAGCATATTAACATCATCATCAATGATCCGCCCTTCAACGAAGGTCGTTACGTCAGCACATAAAGCTTCCAGCTCCAGTCCCGTGATGTAGCGGGCAAGATTTTCTGCATGGGATCCTATATCTCCCAAGGCACCAGCGCCTGCACGCTTGGGATCGGTCCGCCAATCAGCCTGTTTGTGTCCTGAACGCTCAAGCGGAGTGGCAAGCCATCCCTGGGGGTATTCAACAACAACCTTGCGCACGGCCCCAATCTTGCCTTCCTGAACCATTGCACGCGCCTGCTTCACCATGGGGTACCCGGTATAGTTGTGTGTAAGCGCGAACACACGATCGTGCTTACGCGCCAAGTGACAGAGAGCCTCCGCGTCTTCCAGTGTATTGGTCATCGGCTTGTCGCATACCACATGGAAACCCGCTTCCAGAAACGTCTTGGCTACGGGAAAATGCATGTGGTTCGGCGTGACAATCGACACAAAATCAATACCATCTTCCCGTGCAGCCTCAGCTTCCGCCATTACTGAAAAAGACGCATATGAACGATCCGCATCGAGTCCTAACGCTTCTCCCTGCGCCTTGGAGCGTGCCGCATCAGCAGAGAATGCACCCGCAACCAACTCCATTGTCCCGTCAAGTGCGGCGGCCATCCGATGCACATTACCAATGAAGGCACCAGGGCCTCCACCGACCATGCCATATCGAAGCTTTCTACCCAAACCCATCTAAAATGTCAGTGATCTTAAGTGCGTAATGCCTGTCTGAATGCTGGCCAGAGCATCCTCTGGATGATCGTGCTCAACAATGTAATGCTTCAGTCCAGCTGTTTCACTTTCCGCCAGAATCGCAGCAAAATCAATCTGCCCTTCACCAACAGGCACCATACCGCGGTCGGGACCCATATCCTTGATATGGCATAATGGATACCGCCCAGGATCACGCTGGAAGTACTCGCTGGCACTGCGGTTTGCATAAGCGATCCAGTACAGGTCAAGTTCCATCTTGACCAGATCCGGGTCCATTGCGTCAAGCATAAAGTCATAAGGAATCACACCGTCTTCGGTGGGCTCGAACTCAAATTCATGGTTATGATAGGCAAATTGTATACCCGCCTCCTTACATGCCGCGCCTACCTCATTGAAGAGGACCACATGGTTCCGGTAGTGTGCCATCGTACGTTGATCCTCTTCAAGCCAGGGGCAAACTATATATGAGTGTCCCAGTCGCTGCGCCGCGTCTATTACGCCGGTCAGATTAGTCTCAAGTGCCTCAATCGGCACATGTGTTGACGGAGCAACAAGCCCTACCTTATCCAGAAGTGCACGAATATCATCTGGGTTTCGTTCAGAATCCCATACGGTTTCCACCTCGTCATAGCCTGCATCAGCTACTGCCTGGATCGTTCCCTCATAGTCACTTTCTAGAAGATTTCTAACCGTGTACAACTGTACCCCAATCCGTTCGAGCGAACGGGTTGCAGCTGTTTCAGATACCTCGGGGTCGGGCTCCGTCTCCGACGCGCAGCCAGCGAATACACCAACCGCTGCCGGAACAGCGAAAGAAGATTTAAGAAATAATCGTCTATTCATTGAAAAAATGTTTCCGATTGGATGATTAGAAAGAGAATATACTCATTCAGGCCCATGCACGGCCGATTTCATCAAACGAAATATCGGCTCTGTAGATTCCCATGGGATTTACACGCAATTCCTGCGTGGCCCCGATTTCAGAGGTATAATAGCCAAAGAGCGTCAGTGATTTTATGGTCCGGAAGAACGGCGGTGTTCCCGTTGCTCCATCTTCGCTCCATGCCTCTGCTTCCGCCTCCATTTGTGTTAGAATTTCAACCTGTGTATCATTGTCCAAATCTGTAAACGACTGTGCTCCACTACCCTGAGCACGTCGTTCTACATCTGCCAGTCCCTCTAGGAACTCCTCTACTTCGGACTCATCATACCAGTCGGTAAGCATATTGTCGATAAACTCATGCACCCGAGCTGCACGGGCACCTGGTGTATCCGTTTCGGGAATAATCAGTTCAGAAAGCGTCGCAACGAGCTCATCCCGTCCCTGTGTCAGGGTGCGGGCCTCGAAGGGCAACTCCCCCGTCCCACCGGTGCACCCTCCTAAAACTCCTGCGATGGTGGACGCTGAAAGCGTCCCTCCCATCAATATACCAATGCGTTGTAAGGCAGTCCTTCGATCCATTAAAGATTCATTCGCTTTAGTTCCTCTATTGCATAACTTGCTGCCCTTGCAGTCAGGGCCATGTATGTGATCGACGGATTCTGACATGCAGAAGATGTCATACATGCCCCGTCGGTTACGAAAACATTCGGGATTGAATGACACTGGTTATGTGCATTCAGTACACTGGTCTTTGGATCCCGGCCCATCCGGGCAGTTCCCATTTCGTGGATTGCCAGACCAGGCTCAGCCCCCAGACCATCCCCTGTAAAGTTATCATACGTCTCTATGTTCGTTGCCCCCGCAGCGTCCAGCATTTCTGCTGCCGACTGTTTCATGTCTTCGCGCATGGTGATCTCGTTCTCGCTCCATTTGCAATGAATACGGAGAAGGGGGATTCCCCACGCATCTTCGGCTGACTCATCCAGGGTTACATAGTTGTCGTATCTCGGTAATGCTTCCCCGAATCCTTCCAGCCCCATCACCCAGGGGCCCGGCCGTCTTAAGGTTGACTTGAGTGAAGCTCCAAATCCCGAGACCGGACGATCCCAGGAACTCCGTGTTGCCTCTCCTTGGTATCCGAAACCGCGAAGGTAATCACTGCGCTGCGTTGCTCCAGGCAGGTTTCTGAAACGAGGTATATAAATGCCGTTGGGGCGAATACCTTGGAAGTACCGGTCTTCGCCTCCCGGTAACTCTCCTCTGGCACCAACCTCCATGTGATGATCCATTAAGTAGTGCCCCAATACCCCGCTGTCATTGGCGAGACCTTCGGGAAACCGTGAGGATTTGGAATTCAGCATGATCTGCGTAGAACCTAGTGCAGAAGCACAAAGAAAAATGACCCGGGCATAAGCCTCATGCATGACTCCCGTAGTGCGATCTATGTATCGAACACCGGTTGCCTTGCCCTGTTCTTCGTCATAGATCACACTGTGCACAATACTTTCCGGTTGCAATGTTAGCCTGCCCGTTGCAAAGGCGGCTGGTAGTGTTGCGCTATGACTACTAAAGTATGCTCCAGCCGAGCATCCCCTGTAGCATGATTCACAATAATGGCAGGCCGCCCGCCCATTGTGCGGTTGAGTGAGGATCGCTGCACGCCCTATCGTCAGTAGCCTGTCATCAAAGTGCGTGGCTATTGCCTCGCGTACATGTTGCTCCCCCCAGTTGAGGGCCATAGGCGGCAGGAAAACCCCATCAGGACATTGTGCAAGACCTTCTGGTTGACCTGTGATCCCTGCGAACCGCTCCACATGATCATACCACGGCGCAATATCCTCATATCGAATGGGCCAGTCAATACCTGTACTGTCTCGTACATTTGCCTCAAAATCCATTGCACTCCAGCGGTAGCACTGGCGGGCCCACAGCAGTGACCGTCCTCCAACTACATCTGCCCTGATCCAGGTAAATGGATCAGCTTCCACATAAGGATTTTCGCTGTCGTCTATAAAAAAATGTTCGGTATGCTCACCGAATGCATACGTGCGTGATTGGATGGCGTACCGCTCACGATGTGTGCGCGAACCTTTACTGTTACGAGCGGGGAATTCCCAGCTATCCAAGTGTTCAGTAATATATCCTGATCCGTGCTTCAGATCGTGCCCACGCTCCAACAGGAGAACATTGAGTCCGCCCTCGGTAAGCTCTTTTGCAGCAAACCCTCCACTGATACCGGACCCGACTACAATTGCGTCCTGCACCTCCTGAGAGCGGGTCACATAAACAGATTTACGATACATAGCCTCCTGAGTAACTGATATAGAATAATACACAAGTTAAGAAAGGGAATGATATACCTGAGAGGTTGTCTTTATGAACAAGATAGACCTAATCAAAGGCTGACTCATATATCCAGGGGGGATGCCCCAAATTTAGTGGGGGTTTAGGGGGAGTACTCGGCTGGCTTGGCTTATATTTCTGGTCAAGACCTGTCTAAGCCAGAACCGCCTTATCTGTTCCTCTCTCAGCCGTAAAGGAGATCATGAAGGTGACCGAGACGTTCGAACGACACGTCGAAGGCGTCTGCAATACACTTTGCCATGAACAATCCAACGCCAGAGCGGAACGACTCAACGAGGTCGTCCAGGAGGTCAAAACGGCAGGAGAAGGTACAGAAAATTTGAAAATTTCAGGTCCGCCGTTCTTTTTTCTGCGACTATTTGAGCCTCTACCCACGACATTCATGGTAGAACCAAGCGTCCTATACCTTGCAGGGATTGCACGAAACCCGATCTGCAACCAGCCCTAGGCCAAGCTGTACCGACCAGAGACAGAGACCTGAATCCTCACAAAATTCCAAAAATCGTCGATTCAAAGAGTTTTACAAGAGTCTCAGACACTATATAGAAAATGTCACGGAGCCGTCAATTCCGTTGTAAAAAAGTGTTCCATGTCGCATGACATCACGTCCAATCAAGGCGATAAGCCCTGAGGGTGCTAAATTCGCTCCCATACCTTTTTCGATGTCAATGCTTAATTGCTCAACGATCAGTTTGCCCGCATACAAGGGAACCGGATGACGTGCATGAGAGGCTGAAGCCATATTAGCCTTACCTACAACAACGAGCCCCAAATCGTTGGCCGCCTTCAGATCAAAACAACTGCAGCTGGCACCGGTGTCAAACAAAACGGTGCCTCCGATGGTAGTTTGGGAAACGTTTTCTTGCCCCAACTCGGCTAACGCACTTAATTGGGCATCCGAATAGGTTAGCGTGCCCGGAACACATGCCCCACGCGTTTAAAGTACCTCGGACGGAGGTACATGCCTGTGATTTCCTTGGTCATCCTTACTGAGACCACCAATGCGAACACAGATCACTGGCATTAAAGTAATCCGAGCGTCAGTGCTGGTACGGATACAACCGGCTCTTCCTCCCCAGACTTTCGCACCAAAAAAGGTCCAGATCCGAACCTCCGGACTCCCTCGGTGACTGCATCATCCACCGTTAAGAAATCCCCCTGCAACTTGTCTCCATGAATCAATAGCACTCGATTGGGATACTGAAGAAGCAGGGCTTCACGATTTTTCTCGTAAAAAGCGGTTTCCTCCTGCAAGAGATTGCGAAATTCGGTCATCTGTTATGAACCTTAGCTTCGTACTATTTACGGTATATACAATAATGAGTTCCATCGTAATTGCCAGAAGCTATGTCTTTCTGCTGATCGACACATTCGACTACAATATCATGAAATTGATGTGCACCCAAGGATAATCTAGTCCGCCTTAGTGGGATCATCCTCCATGGCAAACTGCCAATGAGAGCCCGAAATGCTCGTTCCACTCGAATCTTGAGAACATCCACCTTCCTTCAGCGGCTATACATTCAGTATCCTCCACATACTGGGAAGATTCCGAACTCTTATCCAGACTAACCATCTGCGGCAGTCCTACTGTAAGATCTGAATTGTTGATATACATCCCATCCCGGGTACTGTCTCGCCAAATCATAAATCAAGATGCATTCTGGCTTGAGCTTGGTGGTCTTCCTGTGTTGCTTCACGTTCGTATCTGTCAGCAATTTTGCTAAGGATGTTACTCACAAATGGAAACTCCATCACACATGCGTCAGCCCAACACCGATACTTAGTTGCGATATTTCGCTCCTGCTCGCCACCTTCATATGAACCCCGTATTGTGCTTAGTCGTTGGTTGTACACGCCCGTTTCAAACGCTGAAGCCATTTCGTCGGAGCAAATGCTTTCCAGCACTTCACAGATTGCACGACTTGGCCATCGAACATCTTCTCCCTCTGGAGGAGTCCTAGATAACCACGCGCCGATCTGATCATCACAAATCTGGATGCATCCACCTTCAGAAGCTATCTTCCGTGCTTCAGAGATCCAACGGATTAGGACGGTTGAATCTATCTCTCCTTGATCATTCTTACCTGGCGGTCGGCGCAGTGCTTCTAAGAGTGTGAAGGCGCGCAGCCGTAAGATGTTTATCTGGGACTCATCCTTGATAGGTTTCCCTAGTGAATTTTGCCCTTCTTCCATACGGCTAGACACTAAGGAAAGCAAATCAACGAAGGCAGAAGGCGATTCTGCAAACTTCTTTTCAGTAAAAGGCACCTGAAATTCACGAGGGGAAATCCATTCAGTGGAAGCCAATTCCAACTGGACCATTTCATCTACCGAAACGTCGGAACGTTTGCCGAGGGAATCAAGGGCTTTAGGCAAATAGTAGTCGGCATCACCAGAATAATTGATCCGACCTGTTCCCTCCTCCATAAATCCTTGCAACAATCGTTTCAGATGCGATGTCCCCACTTTGTCAAAATCAGCACACAGTGCCATGAAAGCATCCCATCCCCGTCCAACCCTCAGCAGATTATCAATTAGAATGCTGGCTTCCATCTTAGAATACTCCTTCAAGGGTACGTTGATATGCCGCCAGCATTGGTCACGTATGCATTCTGGCACTTGATCAAATAATTGCCACACCTGCTGAGCGCTATATGAAACACAACGAAAAACACGGACAATATCTTCATTCGTCCCTGTCTTGACCAAGGATGACAGAACTTCGGTACATACATCTTTGTCCAATGATCCACCAAAGAAACCTATCAAAAAGTGGTTGATTTTCTCGTGGGAAACTGCATTAGCCGACAAACAAGCATTGACAGCATTTACTGCTTGTTGAGGATTCAACATTTGGAGGGAGACATATCTACCTATTATGTCCCCTGCCGTGTCCCGTGACAGAAGCATCAAAATCCCTTCGATTCCTTGAGAAGACCAGATATTAGCGATTGATTCATTACGAATCGAGTGGAGCCGTTCTGGCCAATCAGCTTTGGTAAGACTCGGGTTCTCTGCTTTTGCGATAGAAAAATAGCCCCCATAGTTTCTGAAGAGCAAAGTGACGCGTTGCAATGTATCGTTCGGGACTAATTTTTTTAAGATTTCCTGTGCTTGGACGAGCGCCTTTTCACAAAGACAAGGCGGGTATTTGTCTTCTCTGGATACAAGCTGTCCAATTTGTTCACGTATCGCTGTTTTATCATTTTGGTCTGATTCTGTCAACCTCCATTTTTCTACTCGATCCAACACTTTTACTTGATCCGCTTCATTCATCTTTGGTAGAAATGATAAGAGATCGCCTAGTGTCATCAGATTGTGACTAGGCCAGTTTACGACGAGATCCAGAGCAGCACGCTCAAATTCGTATCGCTCAATGAAGTTCACCGGAGCTATGGGTCCAACAGCACGCCAGCGCGGCCGAGCACTTTCTGTACCAATTTGGTTACTACCATTGATCTGGCGGATACAGATTTGCCAGCCGACATCTGAATACTTATCACATAGAAATTTCAGTGTGTCAATCCTATCCTTTGCAGACACGGCCGTCTGAGGTAGCCACGAATGAAAAATTGCAGCAAGACTATTGATTGGCTTGTTGGTCCAGTTGTCATCAATTCTCGTATGGGAAAGTTCGGCTAGTATTTTCACAACATCCATAAAGTGTTCTCGATGCCATGCCAACCGCTCAAGTGCCCACAAAAGGCCTGTCCGTGGAAGACTATGAAATATGTTATTCCCAACGGGCTGAAGCAGCGATTGCAAAGCGGGTTTCTCCTGTCGCAAATCCTTTTGTAGGACCTTGAGAAATTCATATGGGGCAGCTTCAGCAAAATCGGGAAGGTCATAATCGTATGACTTCAGGACTTCACTGGTGAACGGTGTTAGTAAACGATTAACCAGATCAGATACTTTCTCCTCTATGTTAACTCCCAATCGACTCAAAAAAAGGTTTTTCCCGTGAACTGCCAGTAAAATAAGCGTGTCCAGAACACCGCTTCGAAGCGCAGCAGAGGGCTCACGAATAACAATACTGGACGGACGCTGTTTATTCTCTAGAAGTCCAAGTGCTGGGTCGAACTTCGAAAGTACCTTCTCAGCCGTTTGGATAAACTCACTCAGGTCTCGTTCCGTCATAAATGGCGCAATGGCGAAAAGCGCCTCTATCTTAGATGTAACTCCGCGATGTTTGCCGATGGACCAGACGGGAGCATCTTTATTTTGGCACAGCTCGGCAATTGCGATTTCTATAGTATCGTACGAATAATTCGCGAGAGTCGCTAGAATCTCACGATCGGTATAGAATTCTGAAGTGTGCCATGTACCGACAAGTGCCATCGGAATGAGTTGTCGGGCAATTTCTGTACCGCGGGCCCACGGCGGCATCTTGATCACGGACCCCAAGGGAAGCCGCCGCCGCAAAATGGTCGGCGATAAACCTGATTCGCGGGTAAGTTGATCAAAACGGTACCTTTCGATGCCCATATCCGAGAGTGCTTTCTCGAATTCGTAACGATCTAAACGATCAATCGTGATATCCGGCTCTCCGCCAGGAGCATTTCGAGGGCGTACTACGATACAGTAGTGTCTTCTGAATACGTCAGCTATCCCGTTCTCAATCTCTTCCTTACGAATTACTGCAATAACTGATGGTGTTGATCTTGCCAGCGATTCCAATGCGTCTACGGAGTCAAAAACTAGTGCGTCACCAGAGAATGCGGGAGCTACATCTTCTTCTCGCAAAAGACATGCAATGAAGGCAACAGATTCTAGACGGGAATCAGATGCTATGGTGAAAGGGCGATCTGGCGGCGCCCCTAACCATTCCTGGAGTTTCTTCTTATAGCCGTAGATAGAGGAAGAAAATATTGCAGGGGTCATTGGCGGCTCACTGGCCGCCGCCCACTTGCTCCACCACCAATCGAGGGTATGAACTCCATGCGTCTGGAGTTTCATTTCTTCAGCCAACCAAATCCGCAGATTGTATGTGGACTCCAACCACTGCTCTAGATCAGACGCGTCGTATGCACGCACCTCTTTCCAGTCACACAGTCCATTCTTTTCCTCGACCCATTTGTGTTTGTATTCCCAATTACGCGTGGAAACGAACACATATGTGGTTTCAGATTGATCAGTCTGGGGAAGCTTGCCCAATTTAGCTTGATAGTCCTTCTCAGCTTTCCTTCCCGGGTTCTTTTCAGTGCTTAATTCCCACACCGATTTGCCTGCCGGCACGTACAACGCTGTTGAACCTGCCCGGACTTGGCCGTCAAAGCCACGTCGTTGGGCATTGTCATATCCTGGAAAATCTACATCTTGCAACTCATGGCCGGTTTCTTTTACCAAACGCCTCACCAGAACTGGTAGCAAATGTTGGGAGACTTTTCTTCCGGTTGCCCATATTTCGATCTCCCTGGCTGTAATGGTGGGGAAAGACGGAATATTACGAATGGCAGGCACGGTGTCACGTTCTTTGCGCTGGCTCTCGGATACTCCAGTTGCTTGTATGGCGAGGAGTTTTGTCATATCTGCTCCAAATGTTTCTTCCATCCGCATGGCCATTTTCGGCGAAAGTGCTGCCCTACTGTTGAGGAGTTTGGAGAGAGTGGGGCGACTTACCCCCAACTTCTTAGCCGCCTCCGTGATTGACATTCCAGTTGGGATGATGCTATCACGGATGATTTGCCCCATCTCCAGCTTTGAATCAATTAAGTTTTTCATAATCTAGTGTTAATTTGTTGCGTTACGAGCTACATGATACGAAACACGTAACGAATAGATTTCACCTATTGTACTCAACCAGAAATTGTCTCTCATTATTGAGTGCACTGACAATCCGACACATAACAAGGTGGTCAACATCGCTTCACACAAGCAAGTCTAACCACCACCTGCCCAACTCTGTTAAGGTAGACTCTTTGATCCCATTTGCACAACCGCGGTAGCCTAATCGCTCAATCCAACGATCGGAACCAGCTTTAACACATCAAGATGCCTCTGCAGAACCAACCCCCGATCTTCACGACGTAGCCCTAAAACACCACTACAAGGGATGCCACACAATTGGTTTAAACGTGCACCCGGAAGTCCACACTCAATCCTCGTACGATACCGATGCCCAATATTCCTCGCATCCCCTCATCTTCGTCGCCTGCTCATCAATTGAAAGCCTGCGTCACTGATCTGACACAATTTTCGGCACAAATGTACTCAAATCACATGGGATTCTCGGACAGATACATTGCACTAAGGTGGCAACCTAGTGCTACTTTGGGATCACACCGAAGGTTGATTCTCACCGGCAAGATGCATCATTTCGAAGCACTCCATATCAATAAGTGAGTTTTGTATAATCAATCTGGGTAACTTGTGCTCATCAGAAAGATGTATTAAGGCGCTTGGGCGTTGACGGGGACTAAGCTGCGGGTTTTCGTCCACAGAACCTTCTCGTCGCCCAATGAGGAGTACTACCAAGTAGCAGAGATCACATACGAAACGGGGGCAGAACTGTATCACGGAGTCGTTCAATTATGTATGCAGACAGCCTCCTGAGAAGTCCCGCTTTCATCGCGATGGGACCTGCTGATCACTCTTGGATCTCGTATACCACAACCATTGGAGCTCCGTCGCTCTCTCGGTCCCTGCCATAGGCGTAGCCGTCTCGAATCGTCTCAAGGTTCACGGCAACCGGCAGTGTAATACTACCGACTGCATGAGATTCCCTGTTCAGAATCAACCATTCCGCCTGAACCGCATCTTCTCGAGTACTGAGCTTTATCCACACGCGGCCCATCTCATCCACCACAAAGGTTTGAAACGCCGGCTTCGTCTCATGATGCTCGTGGGCAGCCCATATTTCCCGGAAGAATTCATTCTCCGGCTGCTCTTCATCTATTTCTGCGTCTGTAATGGGAACCGGATCATGCTCGTAGCTGATTACTTCGCGAGTTGATCCGTCAGCGGATACGACCGTTATTTCGATTGCGTCGCTCCAGCCATAGTAGAGCATATCATTGGGCCCAACTGCCCAGGCTGGTGATCTAGCAAATGGAACAGAGATAAAGTTAAAACCGCTTCCTTGGATGTTATAAATCATCTCTCCTGCAGCCGCGGTGCCAAAAAGGTCCGTCTCGTAGTGTCCGTTCGGGTTGACTTTTATCAATTCGTAATGATTATCGTCATTTATCATCATTGAACCATCGTCGGAGTCCAAGATAGGAGGCAGGCCCATCGCCATGATCAATCCATTTTCAATGGCGCCTATAAGTAAACTAACTTGCTTCTCACCGTCATCCTCCACTTCAATGCTGCGCACCCAGGAGAAGTCATCGGGATCATAGATAAGGACCCGGTTCGTCACAATTTCCCACAGATACACGGAATCCGCTGGCCCGATGACTGGGCCCGAAAAATATAGATACTCCCCCGGTCCCTGCCCCTGCCCTCCTAGTGAGCCCAGGTAGGTACCGTCCAACCCAAACGTGTGGATCAACCTGGGATTGCTCTCTGCTACGATAATGTCGCCGCGTCCATTGACCACGATTTGAGAAACCGATCCGAAAAGGATTGTGTCGCCGGCGGACTCATCACCCAAGCGAAGGACTTCTTCCAGTGTAATCAAGTCTGTTTTGCCCTCTTCCTGTGCAGGGCCTGTGTCAAAACATGCAGCTAGGAGTATGACACAGAATAGGGACAGTAGAGCAGTGAGATAACCTTTTTTGTTTTGCATCTTATGGTATGTGGTATTCCGCAGCATCAAAATTTCTCCGACGAGAATTAAATACTCCGTCAATCGGATTACGATGCTATATCCTGATCAAAGAGGCTCCCTTTGGGGATGCGCAATATTAGTCGGTTAAAAGGGAGCGCGACGTGACGCTTCAAGGTAACGATTTGCGGGTTCATAATAATGTGCGTATTCCGACCATGTGGGCCACTTCGCTCGGAATGGTGGCCCACTTCAATCGGAATCAGTGGCCCAGTTCGATCGGAATATGCACATAGTATTCTGTGCTGCAATATCATACATATCGCACCAATTAGCCCAAAGAATGAACCGCCCCCTCTGATAAGGTTGCGGCCTTTTACCTTAGCAATGGCTAAGGTAAAAACGCTGGTAAGCACGAAAAAAGAAAGCAACTGGGTGTTTCGTTAGATCCATCACCACTCTTAATTTGATGTGTAGTAGATAGCGCCCGAACAGGTGTCGGATTGTGCATTATCACCAAAAAATCTGTACCCGGACGGGTACGGCCGAGAGATGCCTCGCCTATTAACGGCCTGGGTAGCTAACCTACACTTGTTGGCGGCTATTTTATTCAACAAGCAACCCGACATATCGGATTCTTGAGGAGTGATGCAGGGAAGGAGATACATAACAAGTTGCAACTTATCACAACCAATTACAACTAATTGCGTATTATTGAGGCAAGTTAGGACGTTTTTTGCCTGAAAACCGTACACTGCGGTGCCGAAAACAAGCCAACCGAGACCATGCCACACTCCCACACCTACAAACCGCTTTCTTCCATTAAGAAGGCTATTGCTCGCTTTCAGCGCTCAATTCTTTCATCCGCTGAATAAACTGTGTTAATCAATACTCGGAGATATCTTTATCCAATTATGGATATTGGGCCTAGGCAAATCCTACTTCGCAGTGTTAACTGTAATAGGGGGACTGGCTAGTTTTCGCACGACCTTGAACTTTACTAAATAATTATTCTGACAATGCAATGGCTACTAGACGCATTAAGGATCCCAGAACTGGAGCAATCATCAAGGCACAGATAGTGAAGATTGTTGACGAGGAGAACGATGCGATTATTCTCAAAATGGAAGATGGGGCCATATTGCGACTCAAGACAGATATTGCACAAGTTGTTCGCATAGTGCCATCAGAATCACTTGATGAACCGATCTACCGGGTACAAAGCAGCAATTCGCTCTCAGTGCTTGACATTCCCGCTGACCTTTAATCTGAACAATGACTGTTTATGTTGCGGAAACCTCTGACACTGTACAAGAAAATAGAATTCTATCAAGTACTTCGAACTCTAACAGAGGGCAAGAATCCAGCACCTATTCTGTGACGTTAAAGTGGGATTCGGTAACGTTATCGAAGTCGAGATCTAACAGAGGGCAAGAATCCAACACCTATTCTGTGACTTGCTTGAATGTTGGCCTTGAGGAGGCACGTGGAACTATTTACAATACTCCCCTTCCTTGGATATCAACAGATGCTCTTAAAATTGCGATTCACAGGGTACCTTTTGACAAAGATAGTACACTCGTAAGGTGTGAGAGGAAAGTATTACATGCCGACAGGTCCGAGTGTGGGAGGTATTTTATTGCTGAATTTGAAGATTTGGAGATGTCTCTTTTGGGAGAGTCTATGGAAGAGTTAAAAGATGCATTTGAAGCAATGCTACGAATGATGTGGAAACGATATGTTATGGGCAATCCCCAAAGAATGACACGAGGGGCAGTGAGTCTCAGGAAAAAGCTTGATGCGACCTACAGGCTCGCATAATATGACTTTTAAGAAGCGCAAGGTAAGGTCTTCTTTGATGAAAAAGGGCTTTGAGGAAGATAAAGATGGTAAGCATATTTCCTTGACATACATTACGTTGGATGGGAATGAATCCCCGATAAAGACACATGTCAGCCACGGTAGTAAATCCAGAGACTTGGGTGATTTCTTAATTAGCGAAATGGCAAAACAAGTGAAACTTTCTAGGGAAGGCTTTAAGCAACTTGTTTTATGTAAAATGGGTCAAGCTGACTATGAAGAGATCATCAAAAAGCATATTTAGTTCTCTCTCTCAAACTTCACTGGCTTGCCTCTCACCATCATCCTTCACTTCATTGCGGCGCACCCAAGAGAAGTCATCAGGGCATAGATAAAGATCTGATTCTTCACCAATTTCCACAGATACACGGAATCCGCATGCCCGATGACTGGGCCCGAAAAAATAGATACTCCCCCTGTCCCTGCCCTTGCCCTCCTACTAGGGACCAAGTAGGTACCTCCGATCCAAACGTGTGAATCAACTTGGGATCGCTCTCTGCCACAATGATGTCGCCACGTCCATTGACCGCGATTTGAGAAATCGATCCGAAAAGGATTGTGTCGCCGGCGGACTCATCACCCAAGCGAAGGACTTCTTCCAGTGTAATCGAGTCTGTTCGTCCAGCGACAATTAAAACTTTCCTCTCAGTTCCATGGGACGAATGGAGTTTTCGTGCGTGAACGCGTGAATTATTTCCCATTCAGTCTCTGGCGATGATCACGGATCAGCAACCAAAATTTCTCCAACGAGAATCAAATACTCCGTCAATCTGAAGTACAGTGCTTTATCATGGTCAAAGAATCTCCCTTCGGGGATGCACAATATTAGTCGGCTAAAAGGGAGCGCGACGTGATGCTTCAAGGTAACGATTCGCGGGTTCATTGATAGTGCTCGAGCCTGCGAGCCAAGGCATGATACCAAAGTCAGTGACACTTGACACTACGCCAGAAAGATTTGCGTTTAGCGCCTCTGTAACCGCTTAACACACCTTGCCACCCTGCTCACTCACTGCGTAGTCACATCGTATTCGCAACAGCCCGAACACGCACAGAAATTCGCTCGCGAACCTCCTCGTAGATCGAAATGGGAAACAGTAAGGGCTTCGCAATTTCAAGGGTTACCGCCAAGCCAAACCGAACAGGCCGGGGGATGTCATCGGCATCCTTGCGACAGTTGACCTTGACGATCATCTTTTGACCATCTTGAACGGTGAACGCATTGCTCCCCTCGAATATCTCGTGCTGAATCGTCCCTCGTTGCGCAGCACGGTGATCGGCACAGATACGCTTCTCGTATTCGATGTTTTTCGGCCGGTTAAACCAAAGATGAGCCACGCGGTATTTCTGTCGGCGGCTGTTGACCGGAGAGAACCACGCCAAAGTGATAATCACGCGCCTTTTTTCGTTGATGCCGGACAGACTCGGCGGCAGCGGCATGGCAAACTCCATCGCCTCTCCATCGTCTATTGCGCCGAATCCAAGGACTGTCACGCGCTGCTTTGCGCCCGTTAATACCCGCTCGAACTCAGGTCGACCATAGCCAAGGAACCGCGCCACATAATCCCGGAAGGTTCTCGGATTATGGTTTGGGGCAAGGGCATCCTGGTAGGACTCAAACATCCCGTCCCATTGTGACCCGTGCACGAGCAGCGTCTTCATCAATACCGCGTCACAGTCCCCCGAAACGTCACCCCCCGGCTGAGTACGTAACGTTTCCAGCAACTCGTAGAAAAAATACGCTCCCCGGGCTCCCAGCGCGGCAGCGTTACTCGTTCCTCGCATGCGTTGAGTATGATCCAGTGCACCCCTTTGGCCCGGCGCCGCCACGCACTGTCCAGACCCGGAATCATTCGTTCGGAGCTCAACGGTTCCCGGCGGCGGTACAAGATTCTCGAATAGCAACTGCCTACCCCCTGGCAGATGAATATCCGGCTTGATCGCTCGCCGATAGCCCGGTCCGTGTGCGGAGATGACACTCGGCATTCCGGTATTTAGCGGATCAATCAAGTGGTTCGGTTTTGGGCCGGATTCGTCCATATGAATAGCCCCCACCGTCACCCCGTTTATCGTCTCCGCTGGCGACAGCAGATGCCGATTCCTCGTGTCCTCCACCACAGCCCTGATCACCAATCGCTGGAGATCCTCCTGATCCAACCCACTCAACTCCGTGGCGGGTACTTCCAAAGGGATGTTCCGCGTGTGGTTCCCAGCACTGACCACAAAAAGAAGATTGTATTTCCACGACAACCAGTCGAGTAATCGCGCCCATCCACTTATTTCCCTCATGAACGGCCGAGCCGGATCACCGATTGACAAGCTTACCACCCGAATCTCCGGTGATGCAGGCAGTTCGCCGCCTTCTCCGTCGAACATCCGAACTATCGCACGATGCACGAGGTCCACAGGCAAAACGGTTTCTGGCACCGCTTCTGAGAAAGAACCATTAAACGACCGGTGGGGCCGCAGGATTGGTCGTACGTAGATTGGCCTGCCCAAGGTCACTCCCTGAGAATCAAGATCACCGTGACAGATCAACGAAGCCATCGCCGTTCCGTGGCTTCGCTCTCTCGCTTGGTATTCATCCTCATACCCATCGGGGTCATCCACCACCAAACGCCCATCCAGCAGTTTGTGTCTCGTCAAGGGCATTCCGTCAAGCAAAGCGACCACAGGAGTCCCCTCGGTTCGGCTTTCCAGATTCGGCAACTGCGTGGAGGGTTCCTCCTCTGTTTCATCCCCAATAGGCACGGCACACTGCCCAACCGGTTGAAGAAACATGATAAAATCACATCGAAACAACGCCAATTCCTGACGAGCTTCCGGCCGATTTAGCAAGTCCCGGATATGCGCGATATCAATTTGACCCAGTATTGCGTGATAGGCGATGTCTTGGATGATGCATTCGGTGACAATCTGTCCGTCAAGCTCCCTCACAAGATGTCGAACCTGATCGGCGGCGGCTTGACGTCGTGACTGACTGTCGCGGGGATACCAGAGCTCGGCCTCAAAGAAGACCGTATCCTGCCCGGATTTCTCCTGCTCCCTCCAGTCATCTAGCAGACCAGTGTCGGCTAGCCGATCCTCCACGTCCCACGGCCGAATTTCGCGCAGATGTTCAAATACTTTCTTGGAAGGGGTTAAGCCACGACTGAATGGTGCCTTGTGATTCTTGAGCCAAGAGTTGAACAGATTCACGAGTTCCGCCAAGGCCCGTCCATCAGACATTATCAGGAAGAGTCGGCCGCTCAGACTCTTCTCAGGATTATTGGCATCCTCAAACCCATCGCCTGGTGGGATATCCTCCACACTATATTCTGCAAGTCACTCAAGTCCTTCGACTTTTTCCACTGCTCGGAAGAAATCCGCAGGTGATCCAACCGTCTTGAGAACTAATGCCAGTTCAGGCTCAATGCCAAGCGAACTGTCTTGGATCGCAATTCGACGGTTCTCCAGTGCATCCTACAGACGTTGGAATTGAGGCGCCAACAGTTCGCCTTGTCTAGCAACCCCGGGGCACCTCAGCGTCCCGCCCCCCTCCAGAACGCTTCGCTCGGTCTGCAGGCACAGATTCTGGAAATATCAGAATGGGGTAATCACTTCGTGCCATGGTTCAAACGCGTGTCCATCTACTGAAGCCATTCCAAACTGTTTCTTCCATTGTCGCAAGCGGCAGTCTAGAATTGCCTCGGGGCAAGCATCCGGCCCGTCTAGAACTAACTTGCGCAGAAGATCAGTGGAAAAATCCTCCACTTCTGCGAAGCTCAGTCCATACAACTTGGAGGCCAAGTTCTTCGGCTGCATACCAAATGAGTGTCCTGTCCGCTGCTCGAATCCGCAATACCATTCTTCGATCTGCCGTCGTGTGGGCGGTTTAAGTTCAAGGCGAATCTGGAACCTGCGCCATGCCGCTCGATCAAGCAGTTCAGGATGGTTGCTGGCCGCCACCACTACTACATAGCTTGGCAGTGCATCAATTTGCAATAGAAGAGAACTCACCACGCGTTTGATTTCGCCTGTTTCGTGAGCGTCACCCCGCTCCTTGCCCACTGCGTCAAACTCGTCAAACAGCAGGACGCAATGTCGCGACCGGGCATGTTCAAATACGCGCGCGATACGCTGCGCCGTTTCCCCCAGATAGCTACCGATCACCGCCTCATACCGAACGACTAAAACCGGAACGTTCAAGGCATCAGCCAATGCCTCGGCAAGGCTTGTCTTGCCATTCCCTGGCGGCCCAATGAGCAGCACACGATTCCGAGGCTCTAGGTTGTAGGATCTGAGCAAGTCCGCCCTATGGTGCTCCGCCACCAGTTCCCGTACGGTTTCGGCTACCTGCGGCACCAAAACCAAGTTGTCCAACTGGCGAGACGGAACCTTCTCAGCCACCATTGGCGTGTTCGACGACCTTGGGATGGGAACGGTATTTGTGGTGTTCCCATTCCCGGCTTGGAGTTGTGCTAGCAGGCGATCCGCAAGGATCTTGTGGTTCTTAGCCCGCTCGTTGGCAGCCAGTGCCTCAACAGTTTTCCGAACCTTCACCTTATCACCCAGGCAGCTTGCTCGGACTAAATCAAGTATGAGATCAGCACGAGCCATCGTCAGTTCGTCAATCGCACCCAAAACCCAACGCGAATCCGCGATATTGGTCGTCTACGTAGATGCATATAGTCGATTCGCTGTTCGCTCAACATCTTAAACTTAAGGTCCTGCACATTCTACCTGCAACAATCACGAATCTACACTTCCTCTGAAAGGAAATAAATTGTCCTTCCAAATACGCTGCCCTAACTACCAACAAGCCAATTTCGGCCCACCGTTCGTGACAAAAACCTCATGATTGCTGATTGGTGTGATCAACAGCCCCAGTTCTCCACTTGTTCCATGCGGGCAGCTAGCCCTGCCCATTACCCAACTTTTTGACTTAACATCCTGAACAGTGCACCCTATATTGATGGCATGTTCACGCAGAATGAGGTTTTGCGCACCTTGAATGCCCCGGAATTACAGGCGCGTCTCACCGCAGTGGTGGGGGATGCCGCGTTGTCCACGCGCGCGGCGATAGTGAGGCGCGTGTGTGAACTAGTGCTTGCCCGAAAATATAACTCTTGGTTGGTTTAGCGTGTTTCTATAGGGGTTTTTGGTGATTTTTGGCCGTATTTCGGCCCATATGGCCTG
>MPNB01000048.1 GCA_002238805.1 Rhodothermaceae bacterium bin80
AGCCGTTTTATCTTGCTTGATCTCCGATACCTCCCAAGGAGATTCAATCCCTAAGAGATGGTTAATATCTTGAACACGTAGGGCCATCGTTGGTAATGATTGTTGATTGATTTTCGTCACAAAAACGTAGCCAAGATAACAACGAAATCTATCCAGAATCTATTCCAGCACATACTTGTTCATCCTAATTCTGACACCCAACCCACTTAAAAAGCTGAAGCCCCAAAAAAACAAAAAGAGATACGAATACGCGAACCTTTTTGTGCTCATGGCTATAATAAGTCTGTGGTTCGTTGCATTTGTACTCATAGCGACTGGTCTGGAATCTATCCCCTTTGAGCTAAGCAGTTCTGTTTTGATAGCTATACTCGGAACCGCTTTGGCAAATGTATTGGCTCCGGTTTATTTACTTGCTAGATACCTGTTCAACAACAACGAC
The DNA here is from genome assembly GCA_002238805.1 of Rhodothermaceae bacterium bin80. Classification (GTDB taxonomy): domain Bacteria; phylum Bacteroidota; class Rhodothermia; order Rhodothermales; family Bin80; genus Bin80. The sequence continues at coordinate 440 of MPNB01000048.1, forward strand.
AATGGATAGTGTCTGTCGAGTTTTCAATCGTTCATGACGATCGCATAGGATCAACAATATATTGACTCAGATGGTTGGGGGCCTTGTGCGTGGATCTTTGTGTATCTCGGGGGACAGTATGCTTTTAGTCTCTGGACATAGTGTCAAAGACCTGAAATGGAACGGCAAAAACATGTTAGATTCCAACTATCCTAACCAAGATCGGTCAGTCATGCAGAACGAATCATTGGACTGCCACGTATTACGTCTGAAATAGTGCTTGCACGGAAATTAGTCTTGGTCGATCTAGAGTGTTTCTGTAGGATCCTTCGGTAGGCTTTTGGTCATATTTCGGCCCATTTGGCTTGGTTGTGACGTCTGGAGGCCCTCTTAACCTCGGGGCTTGTTCCGGCGAATGTTGAACTGCATCTGGATGATTCGGTGATGATTTGGCCCTAATTCCCGAAATCTTTCGTAAATCAGGACTTTGTCCGCTTCATTCATTTCTCATCCGTTACGCGTAGGCCTTCGATTCGCAATACGATCTTTCGAATGTGCAGATTGCTGATATCAAGTTCGATCCTAAGAATCGGGACGGCATACCATACCTGCGGTGCTGATGGGGCTTCAGGCGTTGCACAGCGATGCAAAAGTTCGGACAAAAATCTTTGATCTAGTTTCGCCATTTCATAGTGCTACAAAATTACGGATTTCTCCTATGTCCTTGTTTGGACCTTTTTCGGGAGCGATGGATGTTAAGATTTGCCGGATCGGTTGGGGTTGATTTAGGGGGACGCTCCACCATTTATGCAAGTAGGAGACGAACAAACCGAAGCACAGAACAGATTATGAGTAACCAATAGCAACCTACGCTGTAAACCACCCCGGTAGGATGCGCCCTGCAAAATTCCGTGCATTTTGCAGTGATAGGAGAAAGGCGTACTGGGAGGCGTGGCGACAAATGTGCACCGGTTGTGTCAGATCGTTAAGAAGCAGAGGGAGCAACACGACAAGTGGCATAAGGCCCGCTGAAAGGCGGCGTGAAGCCATCCCCGGCCATACGGATACTTGGCGAGGCCTAATCCCGACTCATGGGCGTTCCAAATGACCTTTCATCTCTCCCAACAGGGAATCACATGCCCGAGATACAATCGTGTAGACCTCCTCAAAGATGCCGCTGTAGTATGGATCTGGTATTTCATCGTCCATGGAGGACGGATCAAAGGTCCGCAACAAACTCACTTTATTGATGTAACGGCTATCCCTGTCCAATGAAAGCACATCTCTCAGGTTTGATCTGTCCATAACCAATATGAGGTCACATGTCCTCAGATCGGCTTTTGTGATCTTCTGCCCTCTAATGTGCTCCAGACCGACACCATGCCGCCTCGCAACACGAGAAATCCGTGGATCCGGGGCTTCACCGATGTGCCAACCACTCGTTCCCGAGGAAGCCACCTCTATGTCACTTTCCAGTCCATGCTTCTCCAGGAGAGACTGGAAATAGCCATGAGCGAGTGGACTTCTACAATGATTACCCAAACACACGAACATGATGCGCTTAGGCTTTTTTGTCGAGGAAAACATCGGCCTGTGTACTCACAGAATCGTCGTGGGTTTAGAATGTATTTTTCGCGCCCAACTGCACGAACTGGCCGAACATGCGTACCCTGCGTCTTGGTAGTCCATCATACAGAGAATACCCGTATCTTCGTTTGAAACAGATGATTTGTGTAGTTCAAATACTGGGCAGGACAAATGAGAGGACCTTCGACAGAAACGGCCATCCCCGTAGGCAAGTACTTGGCGACTCTGCGCGAGTACATTGAAACCAGTGGGGCCGCTTGGGTCGAAGGGGAGCTTTCTCAACATAAATCGAGTCGGGGGCACTGGTACTTTACAATTGCAGATGAATCAAGTGCCCTCAAATGCGTGATGTGGAAAAGTCGAACACAGTATGTAGGGTTCACTCCTGAGCCGGGGCAATTACTGCGTGTGTATGGTTCGCCTACTGTTTACCCGAAATACGGCAATCTCCAGTTCGACGTCCGAAGGGTCGAACGGCGACACACCACCGGCGAACTCCAGAAACGCTTTCTTGAGCTTCACCGAAAGCTTGCCCAAGATGGTCTTTTTGACGAAAGTAAAAAAGTACCGCTGCCTGCAATCCCCCAGCGCATTGGTGTTGTTACCTCAGGGGAAGGAGCAGCATTACAGGATATCCTGCGTATCCTGCGGGATCGCTTTCCAATTGCCGAGGTCATCCTGGCACCGGTTCGTGTTCAGGGTCCGAGCGCTGCACCAGATATTACCCACGCCATTGAACAACTCAATCGTTTAACGGCAACCAGACGTCCTGACGTGCTCATAGTTGGACGTGGAGGTGGTTCGCTTGAAGATCTCTGGGCGTTCAATGAAGAAACTGTCGCACGTGCTATCTTCGCCTCCAAGATCCCCGTCATTAGTGCCGTTGGACACGAAACCGACACGACAATTGCAGACTTTGTGGCTGATGTACGCGCTGCCACCCCCACACATGCTGCTCAAACCATCGTGCCAGAGCTTTCGTCACTCGTCTGGAATATTCAAGGATACACGCAGCAAATGCATCAGACTGTTATATCCCGAATAAGCAGGTTGCGCCAACAAATTATCCAGGTTACAGAATCGTATACATTTAATACGCCGATCAACCGCGTGCGCGACGCACAACAGACATTGACCAATTACGTAGACCTGTTGAATGAGGTTTTGAATAGTCGCATTCAGACAAGTAGGCACCAGGTGGAATTGCTCAACGGAAAAATAACTGCACTGAACCCGCGTCGATACCTTACACGCGGCTATGTTCGCTTAGAACGGGGAGGCAAAGTTGTGCGTTTCAGCCGAGAACTGGATACACGTGACCGAGTGTCTATCCATTTTGTCGACGGGTGTCGGGAAGCCGTAATCAGCGACTAACGATACCTGTCCTTTGTCCCCAAACACGATAGTACAATCCGTAGTCGCCCTACAATAGCAACCACACTCCAGATCTCCCCCCGATCCCGGCTTGATATAATGAACGTTGGGAAGACGGTGGGGAAAGTGGACTCCGGTATCTTCTCCAACTTTGACAGGGTTGCATTCTGTTCAGTTCATACCACGGCAGGATTTCTGGAGGAGCCTCTTGCCCTGAAACTGGGCAACAATCGCGAAGGTATCGAATCACTCGTTCGCTCGGCTCACAGACTCTTCCCGGAAGGCGCACCCTACTGGCATGATCGCATGGAGCTCCGAAGTGAATTGTCTGCTGAGCAACGCAAACACGAGCCCCTGAACGCAGATTCACACTTGGCTTTCATATGCCTCGGATTGTGCAATTGTGTTCTGTACAAGTTTGCCCCGGAAAAACCTGTCTACTTCATTGATCTTGACGGTAAGTCCAACGAGACCTTTCGGTCCAGAAAATCAATAGCCGTGGGATACAACGACGCGGACTGCGTACACGAAGAAACGTTACAGATTGATTTGCCCGGGAAAAATCGGTGTGCAGTGGATCTCAAAAAAAGCTTGCCCGATCTGCAGGCACTCGTGGCTAAACACCAGATTCATCGAGGACTCGTCACCCTTGAACTGGCTCCGGACGAGAAACATGCGGGGGTAACGGTGAATGAGTTCGAATCGCTCCTTGTTGAACGGGATATCACTGATGTACTTTTGAATCCACTTAGGTATATGTTGTACAATGTCCCTCAGTTTGCACGGCATCCGCTGATGGTTCCAAGTAAGGCCAAGGACATGCTTCTATATGAAATACACCTTGCCATCCGGGATGGCCTGAGAGTAGCAAATCGCAGTGTCTCTATTCTTGAATACATGGTAGAGCGTCTGGGTATGCACCTACCCCTATTGGAGCATGTAATCGATCGGATTGCATCTCCTCTTGAAGCGCGCTGGATGAATTTGGGCAGTACGATCCGTTTACTCATTAATGCGGAAGATGAAGCCCCTCTGGGACGCGTAATGATCGGTACTTACCAAAGCCCAATACTGATTCAATGGAGACGCCCGGAATCGGACACACGTGAGATGCGCCTGCGTCTATTGCGATTCACGTAGAGATCAGATTAGAGACCGTGACTGGCCGCCATCAACATTCAGGCAGGCCCCGGTAATCAGGCTCGCCCGATCAGAAAGCAGAAATACAGCTACGTCCGCAATCTCTTCAGCCGTTCCAAACCGTCCAATCGGCAGATTATCCGCAATAAAGACCTTCATCCCTTCTGGATCACTTTTCACCCTCTTGTCCCAGGATCCTCCAGGGAAACGAATAGAACCAGGTGCCAGTGTATTTACGCGGATGTTATCTGGAGCCAGCTCCAACGCCATAATTTTGGCGGCACTGATGAGCGCAGACTTGGTCGCATTGTAAATTGATAGCCCGGGACCACCAGCTTCACGACCAAAAATGGAGCCTATAAATAAAATGGCCCCACCCCCGGCTGTATTCATATGTGGAATTGCTGCACGACTGGCTTGTAGATGCATCTTTAAGTTCAGTGTTAATATGTCATCCCAGTCCTGATCCGACAAGTCAGCGAACTTGCCCCGGCGATTGCCACCAGCGTTGTTAACCAGAAGTTGGACCGCTCCAAAATGGTCGACCGCAGTTTTAATCAGAGCTTCCGGTTCTCCCGGTACCGTTAAATCTGCCCTCTTCGCCAGTACAGGCACACCATAACGTCTAGTTATCTCTTCCCTTACAGTTTCCAGCGCCTCTTTGCCGCGGGCACAAACTACAAGGCGGCATCCCTCTGCTGCAAGCCCCATTGCAATAGCCCTACCCAATCCCCGACTGGCACCGGTAACGACCGCAACCTTCCCTTTAAGGCCTAAAATCATCTTTCTAAGAATTTAAGTGTATAATTGTAGGACCGTCTACGACGTTCCTTTACCGTTGTCTTATCCCATGAGCGATCCCCTCGAGACCAAAGACTCGCTTGATACGCTTCTTAAGCGCCTAGAGTCCATTGCAAAGACTTTATCCGAAGATTCCGATACAATGGAACTGGCCTTGAAAAAATACGAGGAAGGTATTGGTCTTGCCAAAGAATGTATGAAACGGCTGGATGCAGCTGAACAGCGTGTCACTGAATTACGCAGTATTCTTGAGGCAGACCCGGACGATCCGGGTTCTCCAGCCGACGAATTTTTTCTTTCCAACTGATGTCTCAGGCGACTGATCATAGCTTGCACCATCTACCCGACGACGCTCGCCTTTGGGTCATAGCACTTGATGGTGATGAAACCGGACTACGGGATGTGCTCATGCGGATACAACGATTTATCGAGCAATGGGTCTCACATGGGCGCCCTGTTCAAGGGGTGGCTGTGCTTGAAGCTGACCGATTTTTATTGGTTGCCGGCGAGGTAATTGACGGCACCCTCAGTGGCTGCGGCATTGACGCACTTATGCGTGCAATCAAAGAAGCTTCTGCGGCTGAAAACTGTCGTCTGCTTTCATCTATGCTGATTTATTATAGATCAAAGAGCGGTCAGGTTAACTATGTTTCTCGCGGGAATTTTCGAAAAATGATTGCTGAAGGTCAGATAAGCTCTACTACTCGAGTATTCAACCCCGGGATATACACCTTAGGGATGCTGCGCGCCAAGGAATTTGAGCTTCCGCTTGCAGATTCTGTATATAGCCGAATGTATCGTACACCTGTTGCCACAACATAAGAGAATTCCTTGCAACCGTACCGGTGGATAGGCGCAGTCGTTAGTGTATTGCTATTCCCGCGAGCCCCGCTCGGGAAATGCATAGCCTACGACCTTCATCAATAAACCTTTATAGAAACCGTTGCAGACCCAAGCAGAGCAACAAGACCAGAAGGATGATATTCGAGAATATTTACCCCAGCAAGTATTACAACCACTGCTACGAAGACAAGCCACACCCCCACAGATATGTGGACAGTTTTACCCACAACTTTCTGCAGCCTCAGCCTCTGCCTAGTCCCCTTATTCTCCAAATATTCGCTCTCCTTCTCTGCACGCCGCAGTTTAATGTCTTAGGGCGAATCGTCGCGCGACAGAGCCACCTTGAAAAAAGATTTACCTGCCTTCATCCACCGCTGCGGCCCTTATTCTATTTTTGTAGTAATTCTTGATAGTCGAGTTTAAGATTGGAATTGCGTGGGTAGATAAACCCTTGCGGGGACGGTTCGATACAGTTTGATCCCACGGAGAACCTTTTTGATGTGTTAGACCGGATAGTTCAAAAGCCTCAAAGCCTTTGTAATGCTCCCAAATCGTATCAAGGAATGACGCAACAGACTCGTCCACCACTTCTTCGTTGACTGTAGGAAAGGCAGATATGATCAAAGTAATAACCGGACCACGACCATATCCTTTAACATAGTGGTACAACTCGGGAATAACAGGGCCATACGGCCAAGCCCGAATCCGATCACGTATCAGTGGTTCGTCCTTTTCGCCCAAACACCATCCATGAGCTATGTACACGAGTTTAAGAACATGCATCGGCGTAAGGTCAATCTCCTCGTTCCAAGCCTTACGCAGAAAATAGTTGGCTATCGTGATTGAACTATACATGATGTCGGGTAAAAAGCTCAATACCCTTGTAAGCCTGATTAAGTCCAGTCTATTTGTTCCAAAAATATACTAAATTCTCCGATAGCTGCTCCAATAATCCGACTGGTTCCTCATCCAATAGCGTGAATCCGTCGTAGATTTGGCAGCAACTTTAGTCGGACTTCCGGGATTCGAGTCTGTTTCTGAACTGCCGTCTTTGTTGGTTATTCACGTTCAATCAAACTTTGAATCAATGGAATCACGCAAGAAAGATAAGGAGCAGTTTTGGGGGCAAGATGTGTCAAATTATAGGTCTCAAAGCACCATGGGAGATTTCGGAAATGGTGCTTGATCATGAGGCTCGGAATGTACAAGTTCATACAGTTTGCAGGAAAGGAAACACGGAGCGGCAATGCCCAGAGTGTGGGGAAGTTTGCCCGGTATACGATCGTCGTTCCAACCGTACATGGGCACCCAAGGGATGGGGATCCTGGCTGTCGTGGGTTATGCACTACCAGCTTGAACCCGTCAAAGCAGCAGCCAAAACGATCCGAAAACATTTGTGGGGCATTCTCAATGTTATCGTTCCAAAGGTCACTAATGGCCTTGCCGAAGGCGTCAACAGTCGGATCAAAATCATCAAAGTTCAGTGTATAGGACTCCGCAACAAACAGCGGTTTACCAATGCAATTTACCTCTGTCTCGGAGGATTGGATATGTAGTCCGATGGAATCCAGAGGTAAGTCTTTCACGGGAAAAGATGAAGAACTCCCCAACATAAGCTCCTTCATGTAATGCCTGCAGCGTCTCGTTGGCAATTACGCGACAGAACTCCTCAAAGGCGTGAGATTACCTACAGCACGTTATTTTTGACTGTTTGGATGGGGGTCGGCACAGCAGGATATGCTATGCTGGAAGGTTGGGGGCTACTAGATTCACTCTACATGGCCTTCATAACATTATCAACGATCGGATTTACCGAAGTGCGAGAGCTGTCAAATGAAGGGCGAATCTTTACAATCTTTTTTGCATCCATCGGGATAGGCTCCTTAGCTTATGTGGCGGCACGATGGGCGCGTCTGCTTGTAGCAGGTACTCTGATCCGAAACCGTCGCCGGATGTATAGAATCAAAAACATGCAGAACCATTACATCATCTGCGGTTATGGGCGTGTAGGAAAGGATGTCACAGATATGCTCATGGGGGCAGGAAAGTCCCTTGTAGTTCTGGACAAAAATGAAGACATCATAGAACGTCTGACTGCAAACGGAATAAACGCAATCAGTGGAGATGCTACACAGGACAGCGCCCTGCTATCAGTAGGCATAAAAAATGCAACCGGACTGATCGTACTACTGCCCGACGACGCCCAAAACGTATACGTCACACTTGTTGCACGTGAGAATAACCCTGAATTATTCATTCTGGCACGTGCGTCTGATACCGTTAGTCGTCGGCGCATGCTCCAAGCCGGAGCCTCAAAAGTGGTATCACCTGTACAGGTTGGAGCCGAGAGAATTGCTCAGATGGTTTTACGCCCCCATGTAGACCAGTTTATGTCTTACGTACTGCAGGCAGATGACCTAGGCTTGAGTATGGAGCAGGTTTTGATAGAGGAAGGTGCACCCCTAGCTGGTAAAACCCTCAGAGAAGCAGATTTTCGACAGTTCTGGAAAACTATCGTCATCGCAATACTCAAAGGAGATAATGATCAGGATATGCATTTCTATCCAGGACCTGATGATCTGATCGAAGCGGGGAATATCCTGATTGTGCTCGGAAGTATCGAAATGATTGGGAAACTCATTAACGAGGGATGCCTGTCTCCCCATAAAACTTCAAGTAATATCTTGAGGAAATCACTGTAACTATTCAGATGCGTTTACTACAACTACTTTGGATCCTCATTTTTATACCGGCCGTATACGCCCAGTCGGGCGGATACATTGACCAGGATGCAGTCGCAGACCTGCTAGACCTGCGCTTCGAAAGCCTCGAACATATCCCGGAGGTTTTCTATAGGTATCATGTCCTCGAAAATGACCGGGATAACAGTGTGCTGGCCCGGAATGTGTTCTATCGGGAAATTGGTGAGGGCAACACCCAACTTGGAACCCGACGCTCAATGCTTGTAGAAATGATCAATCGTCGCATGATGCAGACCTATACTGTCGGCGATACGATCATTGCTCCAACGCGGTTTGAATTGGATTTCAGAGCTTACTCACCATTTCCGCGCTACTATGCCGGAGGCCGGGAATTTGATAAGCTCTTCATTATGGACAAGACCATCCAGGCCTTTGCCGCCTATGAGTATGGGCGCCTTATGCGCTGGGGAATCATCAATACCGGTGACCCGGATGAATCGCCAACCCCCTATGGTCGCTACAATTTCAATTGGCGTGAGGAGTACCGTGTATCATCGGAGAGTCCAGACGACGAGCCTTGGGAAATGTACTGGGTAATGAATTTCCACTCTGCCGCCGGCATGCATGTTCATCAATACGAAATGCCCACCGGCGGGCCTATGAGCCACGGATGTGTGCGGCTGGTTGATGCCGATGCCAAATGGGTTTACAACTGGGGCGACACATGGCAAACTACCAGCACCTCCACTGGAATTGCATCTACCGGGGCAAAAATTCTGAAGCAGGGTACTACAGTGCTGGTTATCGGTACAGAGCCGCGTGGCAAGCCGCAACCATTTGAACATGGTCGTCGCTATCCGTTCCTAAAGCTCGTCGATCTGCCCAATCACCCTTATGACGTGCCTCCCGGTACCCCCCAACAGATCCGGTTCGACGAACTTCGCAAATCACAGCAGATTGATCCCTGATCGCACCCCCGAGCGCATCCACAGTACGCTGGGCTTTACTGAATAGCACGAAACATTCGCTTACCGCGAATTTGACCCAGTATGAACGGACTGCCTTCGCTGTTCCACGAGAAATAGACAGCAACTGCACGTCCCACAACGTGGTCCATTGGAACGAAGCCCCAAAAACGACTATCCTCGGAATTATCTCTGTTGTCGCCCATTACAAAGTAGTAGTCCTGCGTGAAGGTATATGTATTCCGTACCTCGCCATTGATGCGAATGGTGCCATCACTGCTCAGGGATGCAGTATGTCCTTCATATTCAGTGATCACGGGCTCATAAACCGGCCAGTTTTCCTGCGTCAGATTCATAACGAGATCTTTACCCGGAATTATTATTGGCCCGTAGTTATCCGTCGAATTGTTGCTGCTTGGGGGATATAGCGAATAAGCCCGATTTGCGGTTGTTTCTCTAACAACAGGTCTGACTGCAGTCACATATTCCCACGCTTCGATGGCCTCCGCGGCAGCATCAGTAGCCTGGATCCGTACAACAGTGGGGTTCATCGTCGGCCAGTATTGTGAGACTCCCAATTCTTCCAGGCGCGCACTTGGCAGACGCATCCGTGGATCCTCCTTATAGACATACCAGAAACGCTGCATGGTATCCTTGAAGGGCTCTTTGGTCTCCTTGAAAAACAACGTATCGCCGTCAATATGTACAACTTTGTCAATTATCTCAAGCGTATCACCCGGCACACCAATGATACGTTTGATGTAATACGTCTTGCGATCAGTGGGCTTGCCCTCTTCATCTGCCGGCCAGTTGAAGACAACGGCATCGAAACGCTTAGGATCAGAAAAACCGGGGAACCGCGTCCATGGAAGATTAAGTCCACGCACGTATATCTGGGTGAAGGGAATACCTAGAGTCATCGGGGTCCGCATGCCATAATGTAGTTTTGACACTACGATATAGTCCCCAACCAGTAAGCTCTTCTCCATAGAGGGTGTAGGGATCTGAAACAAATCAAAGAACACCGTCCGCATAATGACCATGAAGATGATCGCAAATACAACGGCATCCAGCCATTCTCTCAGCGGCCCTTTTTTCTTCTTTTTCTCACTCTTACTCTTACCGCTACGCTGCGAGCGTTGCGCCGCCCTCTCCGCACGTCGCTGTTGTCTTTCCTTCTTGCCAAGTGATTCAGGCATCAGTTACCAAAATGAATTTCGTCCGTCCTGGACCGTTATGATGGGGCTTGGATCGGTCTTCCAAGTGTCAGATTTGGTCGACGTATTTGATTCAGAAAATACTCTGCACCGTCGTATCCTGTTGAATACCACTTATCTGTAACAAAATTGTAGTAGTAATCTACATACGGTGCTGGCTCTGTACGGCGCATTACTATTGCAAGAAGCGACTGTCGCATACGATAGAGGAATGATCGAAATCGTTGATCCGTTGCTACAATTACCCCACGGTCAAATGGCCCCCGAACATCCATGATCATCATTGGAATTGAGTCATTGACCACGAACCAGTACTCAAACTGACCATTCTCGTCAGAGGGAGTTTCATCGCCTTGTTTTGTTTCCACTGCCGTCTGCGTAGGTGGGCCAAAGTATGCCTCCAGGCGAGCACGTATTTCGGGAGTAGCCATTGTGTCAAGTAACGTGAAAAAATTATTCCCCATATACGCCCACTGCACACTACCAAATCGTGTCAGCCAATCTGCTCGTCCATCGATTGATACCAGCGTCCATGCATTTATCTCTCCTTGAAATGGCCCGGACGAAGATCCCTCAGCGGGCATGCCCATAGCTTCTCTGATCCATCCAAAAAGGGAGTCACTGGCTACTGGAAATCGGGCCGGCTCTAGGGGATCAACATATTCTCCATACGTCTCTACGTACGCCTGATAGATCCGCTGGAATTTCTCCTGCGCGTAGACAAAGCCAACTTCATCCCAGGCTATACGCCCATTTTGCGCGTGGGCCTGTAACGTGTACACTAACAGCATTGATATGATACAGAAGCCTCGCCGCATAGCTTTAGTTCTCCATTGAAAGTACAGCCAGGAATGCTTCCTGTGGAACTTCAACATTGCCTACATGCTTCATGCGCTTTTTACCCTCCTTCTGTTTCTCCAGAAGCTTGCGTTTCCGTGTAATGTCCCCCCCATAGCATTTGGCTGTTACATCTTTGCGAATTGCTTTTACTGTTGTTCGTGCGATCACACGGCTGCCAATAGCTGCCTGTATCGCAACCTCGAACATTTGGCGTGGAATCAGATCTTTGAGCTTAGCCGTAAGCTTGCGGCCCATTTCATAAGCTTTGCTTCGGTGTACTATCGCACTCAATGCATCCACCGGATCGCCGTTGATAAGTACGTCGAGTTTTACCAAATCGCTTCGGCGGTAACCAGAGAAATCGTAGTCAAACGATGCGTAGCCACGAGAGAAACTCTTGAGCTTGTCGTAGAAGTCAAAAACGATTTCTGCTAGCGGCAACTGGTACTCCAGCGTAGCTCGCTCCGTACCCAGATACGTCTGATTAACAAATTCTCCTCTTCGATCAGTGCATAGCTTCATGATATTGCCAATGTACTCTGAAGGGGAGATGATTTCTGCTTTTACGAACGGTTCATTTATGTGATCTAGTTTACCCGCTGCCGGTACTTTGTTGGGGTTTTCTATGATTTCAATGTTTCCGTCATTCGTTACGACCTCATACTTAACGTTTGGCAGCGTTGTAATAATATCCAGGTTGAATTCTCTGTCGAGCCGTTCCTGGACGATTTCCATATGAAGGAGCCCTAAAAAACCCACGCGAAACCCAAAACCAAGTGCAACCGAGGTCTCTGGCTCATACCCAATAGCAGAATCGTTGAGTTGAAGTCGCTCCAGCGAGGCGCGAAGATCCTCAAAGTCCTCGGTATTCGTGGGATACACACCGGAAAACACCATCGGTTTAACCTCTCGAAATCCTGCAATCTCAGTTGCAGCAGGCCGGTTCGCATGTGTGATAGTATCCCCCACACGCGTATCTCTGACGTCTTTGATCGACCCAATAACATACCCAACATCTCCTGCTGAGAGTTCTTCTGTCGGTTGCATTCCGAGTCTCAGCACACCAATCTCTTCTGCCAGATACTCACATTTTGCGACCATAAACCTGATTGCCTCCCGCCTGCGCAGTGTGCCTTCAAAGATGCGTACGTAGGCTATTGCACCACGATACTGATTAAAGAGTGAGTCAAAGATCAGGGCTTGCAATGGTCTGTCAGGCTGCCCCTCTGGTGGTGGTACCCGTTGAATTATGGTTTCCAGCAACTCCTGAACGCCTTCACCAGTCTTCGCACTGATAGAGAGCACATCTTCGGCTGGCTCACCGATTAGGCTCTCGATAGACATCGCAACCGTATCCGCGCGTGCCCCGGGCAAATCTACTTTGTTTAGTACAGGGATGATTTCCAGGTCACTATCTAGTGCCAGATACAGATTACTGATTGTCTGGGCCTCGATTCCTTGCGCTGCATCTACGACCAATACAGCTCCTTCACAGGCTTTCAGGGCCCGCGATACTTCGTAGGTAAAATCAACATGGCCCGGCGTATCAATCAGATTCAGGGTATAGTCCAAACCATCCCCGGCCCGATACGTCATCTGGATGGCATGACTCTTGATCGTAATGCCACGCTCACGCTCCAAATCCATGGAGTCCAGCACCTGATCCTGCATGTCGCGCTTTGCGACTGTGCCGGTAATTTCCAACAGGCGATCGGCGAGTGTGCTCTTGCCGTGATCGATGTGCGCGACAATGCAGAAGTTGCGGATCCGACTCTTATATGAAGTCATAGAGCAGATTCGTAACCTGACGCCGCCACGGTAGAGATTAAATTAATAAGCGGCAACAATGCTCAAAAAGCTAAGGGAAACAACCCAACAACCCCTGCGGACAGAAGTCCGCGCGGGTCAACGAGTGCCCTGGAGAGGACTCGAACCTCCACGCCCGTACGGGCACAGCATCCTGAATGCTGCGCGTCTACCAGTTCCGCCACCAGGGCAGGGTCGACATGATACCATTTTGCAGGCCAAAGTTTCCCTGAAAAAGCCCCTTGATTCGGAACAAGATGCAGCTTAAGCGGTTACTGCGCCCGTTTCCTCGGTAGCTCAATGGTAGAGCATGCGGCTGTTAACCGCAGGGTTGTAGGTTCGAGTCCTACCCGGGGAGCTGCTCTCCAGTTGTCCAGCCAAACCGAGTGGTTCAATGCAAATTTCTCCAGATTTCGGATGAACCGCTGCCAGAGATTTGGGATTGTCTTGCGACACCTCGTACGTCTCCGCGGAAAATTGGAGGGCAAAGCTATACCCGTATTACAAAACAAATACCAAATATTTATTCGTTGAGATATGTCGGTGTCAATTTCTTGGAGAAGATCGGATTTTTTTCTTTTTGGTGATATTCACGGAAGAATCGACAATCAGAGTAGTACGACTTTTCATGACCTGATTAACACGGAGATCAAGCCTGATGACTTGAGCCTGATCTTGGATTTTTCTAGAGTCTCGTTTATTTCCAGCGCGGGGTTGCGCATTTTGCTTATCGTAGCAAAAGAATATGCAGCTTCGGAGAAGCTGTTTGGCTTATGTTCGCTCCCTGGGATAGTTCAAGAGGTGATGGGGGTCAGCGGCTTCAAAAGGATTGTTCGGATATTTGACTCTCTGGACGAATCACTTAAAGAGATTGGGATTGAGTTACCTGTTGAGGAGGATAGCTCGCCTGATATTGAAGAAAAGGAAACCAGCGATTCTCCTCGCTTCCTGGATACCTTCAGTCAAAATATTTTGACTGAAAGATTCATTGATGTAGCCCGGTATTCCATTCAGAAGTACGAGAACGAAACGGGCGAAAAGCTTTCACCGGAGGTGCGAGAACAGGCAATAAGAGAGATCGAGATCGAGCTTGCCGAAATTCGCGAAGAGATTCGACGGAAGATCTGGGGATACCGTATGAAGATATTCTATGCATCTGATATCAAACTCAAGAAATTTTTGGACAACTAGTGTCTGTCATGGCAAATTCTGATTCGTAGGTGATACATAGGTAGCACAACCGGCTAAATCCAAAATACCGCCGACTCAGAACATTACCCCAGTTCATTTTGTGGCATCGCACGGATGGCCCCAATGGATACTCCCCCGTCAACAAGGTAGGTTTGACCCGTGATATAGCGACTGGATTCGGACGCCAGAAAAACTACCATACCATCCAGATCATCCGGTCGGCCGGGCCGGGCCATCGGTATCCGCTCCTTGAGCATAGAGAGCCAAGTCTCGTCTTCGTAAAGCATCCTGCTTTGTTCTGTCTTAAACCAACCTGGAGCCAAACAATTGACCGTGATACCATATTCGGCCCAGTCATGGGCCAACGACATTGTAAGCTGCTTAATACCACCTCGACTTGCGCAATATGGCCCCATCCCCGCATAACCCGCAACGCAAGTCACTGAACCAATATTAATCACCCGACCCCAGTGCTGCGCCTTCATGATATGCGCAGCCGCCTGCGCCACAAAAAAGGCACCACGCAGATTTGTATTGACCACCATGTCCCAATCTTCTTCAGTGACTTGCAAGGCACGGCGGCGGACGTTACAACCAGCATTGTTCACCAAAACATCCAGTCGCCCAAAATGTGCTTCCACAATTTGGACAGCCGATTGAATACTGGACAAATCCAGAACATCCAGTTCCACCGAAAGTACCCGACATCCAATATTCTGAATATCTTTTTCGGTTTCCGCAAGGCGCCCTCGATCACGGCTTGTGATAGCGATGTCAGCCCCGGCCCGCGCTAAGGCCCTCGCCATATACTGGCCCAGTCCACGACTGGCACCGGTTACCAGTGCAACCCGTCCAGAAAGATCAAAAAGTTGCTGTGACATCAGAAACAACTGTTATTTTAGTACGTCATCTGAAACGTCAACAGTCTACCTTTGTGCAGCCATAAGTAATTACTCGAATCATGTTCAGCCTCGAATCCAAAATAGCTATCGTCACCGGTGGTGCCAAGGGAATTGGTGAAGCGACCTGTCGCGTATTCGTACAGCAGGGTGCAACCGTACACCTGCTTGATATCGACATGTTAAACGCTCGCAAGGTTGTAAGCGAGCTCGGTGCACCCTGTGAGGCTCACCACTGCGATGTTACGGACCCAAGTGCTGTAATGGATACCATAAACAAAATTGCGCAGGCCCATGATAGTCTGGATATTCTCGTAAACAACGCCGGAGCAGGCCACATTGGTAGCCTTGATGCGACAACTGAGGAGGATATGGACCGCATGTATACGATCAATGTTAAGAGCGTGTACTACGGTATGCTTGCAGCCCTGCCTCACATGAAAAAATCAGGTGGGGGAAGCATTATTAACCTTTCTTCGATTGTGTCCACTGTTGGCATTCCTGATCGTTTTGCATACTCTACGAGTAAAGGAGCCGTGGCGGCTATGACTCGCAGCATGGCAGTAGACGGCTTAAAAGACGGTATCCGCTGCAATAGTGTCGCACCTGCACGCGTAAATACTCCGTTCGTAGACGCATACTTGGAAAAATACTACCCGGATACGAAGGAAGAGATGTTCAATAGATTATCCAAAGCCCAGCCTATAGGGCGTATGGCCACACCTGAGGAGGTTGCCGCGCTGATTTGCTACCTTGCCTCCGATGAAAGTGCATTTCTGACAGGGGTCTCGCTTCCTATGGATGGCGGCGCCTTCACACTACAACCTTAACGCTGCATACAATGAAACTCATTCGTATTGGGCCCGCTGGCCAAGAAAAACCCGGACTGCTCCTGGATGACGGCCGGCGTATCGATACTACCCCGGTCGTAGATGACTACGACGAACATTTCTTTGACCAAGGCGGACTTGCCAGGCTACGTACATGGTTTAACGGAAGCACGTCGCAGCAGGAACTGGATCCTGATTTGCGTATGGGTCCACCCATTGCCCGCCCTTCAAAGATCGTTTGCGTTGGACTTAATTACGCGCTGCACGCCAAAGAAAGCGGGATGGATCCCCCTGCGGAACCTGTCCTGTTTTTTAAAGCCAGCTCAGCCATCTGCGGCCCTTATGATGACGTGATCGTTCCCGATGACAAGACCGACTGGGAGGTCGAATTGGCCGTGGTCATTGGCAAACGTGCCAACTACGTCACCGTCGAACAGGCCCCGGATTATGTCGCAGGCTATGTACTGCACAACGACTACAGCGAGCGTATTAGTCAGTTGGAGCGTGGCGGCCAATGGGTTAAGGGAAAGAGCTTTGATACATTTGCACCACTGGGCCCCTTTCTTGCAACCGCCGACGAAATCCCCGACCCCAATAACCTCAAACTATGGTTATCAGTCAATGGAACTATGCTCCAAGACAGCACAACATCCGATTTTATATTCAATGTGTGGGAGGTTATCAGTTACACGAGTCATTTCATGACACTCTTGCCTGGTGATGTGATTTCTACGGGCACACCGGCAGGGGTCGGCTTGGGATTGAAACCACAACGATTCCTGCAACCAGGGGATGTTGTCGAGCTCGGTATTGATGGACTCGGCAGGGCCCGGCAGGTCGCACGTTCACTCAATCCATAATTGCGATGATCCCCATACTGATTCTATTGCTCGGCATTATCATTGTCGTGGGCATGATTGTAGGCCTACGAATCAATGCATTTGTCGCGCTTATTACCGCGGCCATCGTGATTAGTATTCTTTCTCCCGGAGAATGGTCAACCAAGATCGCACGCGTAGCCACCGCTTTTGGAACAACTGCGGGAAGCATCGGCATAGTGATTGCCATGGCAGCTGTGATTGGCGTAACCATGATGAACAGCGGTGCGGCCGACCGTGTTGTTCAGGGTTTTATTCGTTTATTGGGGCAGGAACGGGGCAGCCCTGCCTTGGCAGCCAGTGGTTTCATGCTGTCAGTTCCGGTATTCTTTGATACGGTTTTCTACTTGCTGATTCCCCTTGCCCGCTCGCTGTTCTCACAGACCGGGCGGAATTATCTCAAGTACGTTATCGCGATCGCAGCAGGGGCAGCAGCTACGCATGCTCTGGTACCTCCCACACCAGGGCCCTTGATTATCGCCGAAAACCTGAGCGTGGACTTAGGCACGATGATTCTGGTAGGGACAATTGTGGCACTGCCAGCTGCAATTCTTGGATTGATGTATGCCGGCTGGCTGAATCGGAGAATGACCGTCCCGATGCGCGAGGTCCCGGGTGTAGATGCCGATACAACTGCGCTCGACACACTCCCTGGCTTAGGCTTTTCTGTACTGCCCATTGTCCTCCCGATACTCCTGATTGCGGGCAAGACGGTCTTCCTCCCTCTCCTGGATAACGACACGGTACTCGCTCGCTGGATCATCGTACTGGGTGACCCGAATATGGCACTACTCTTAGCCGCGATTGCATCCACAGCTGTTTATATCCAAATGCGGAAACCATCGCGTGCGAATCTTGGCAAACTGATTGAGCAGTCACTGATGAGCGGTGGGCTCATCATTCTCATTACTGCCGCAGGTGGAACATTCGGTGCGATGCTTAAAGAAGCCCAAATTGGGCCCGCAATCAGTGATCTATTTGCCGGAACCTCTGGAACGTCGGGGCTGGGAATGCTCGTATTTGGTTTTGGTATTGCCAGCCTGCTCAAATTTGCTCAGGGATCGTCAACAGTAGCAATGATCACGGCCTCAGCTATGCTGGCGGCAATGATCACACCCGGGCAAGATCTCGGGTTCAATGTAGTGTATCTGGGCACCGCCATTGGTGCAGGCTCCTTGGTCGGATCCTGGATGAATGACAGCGGATTCTGGATATACTCAAAGATGAGTGGCCTCACCGAGGTTGAGACACTCAAATCCTGGTCTGCACTGCTAGTCATTCTGGGAATTTCTGCAGGCTTGATGTCTGTGATCTTGTCACGTCTTCTTCCTCTCACATAATAAAGATGAACCGATACAGTAAACAGGTAACACAAAATCCCCTGCAAAGCGGTGCGCGTGCTATGCTGCACGCCATCGGCCTCACGGAAAGGGATCTCGATAAACCACAAGTTGGAATTGTGAGCATGGGTTGGGAAGGAAATCCATGCAACATGCACCTCAATGACTTGGCAAAAAGCATCAAAGGCAGCGTTCAGACACAGGATCTTGTAGGCCTGATATACCACACGATTGGGGTAAGCGACGGAATCTCCATGGGCTCTTCAGGGATGCGTTTTTCGCTTCCCTCCCGCGATCTCATCGCTGAATCCATTGAGACGGTCGCTTCAGCTCAATGGTATGACGCCGTGATAGCCGTTGCAGGATGCGATAAAAACATGCCCGGATCCATCATGGCATTGGCGAGGCTGAATCGCCCCGGACTGATGGTGTATGGCGGGACAATCAAGCCTGGTTGCTGGAAGGGTAAACCGATTGATATTATATCCGCATTCGAAGCAGCTGGCCAGAGGGCCGCAGGATCGATAACCGATAAGGATTTTCGGGAAATTGCCCGTCACGCCTGCCCTGGCGCCGGCGCCTGCGGAGGCATGTATACGGCGAACACTATGGCTTCTGCCATTGAAGCTCTGGGGATGACACTGCCTTTTGACTCGTCATACCCCGCAGTCAGCGATGAAAAGCAGGCAGAAACAGGACAAATAGGCGAGGTTATTTATCAGCTCCTGGAAAAGGATCTCAAACCAAAAGATATTCTCACCCGCGAAGCATTCGAAAATGCACTGCGCGTGGTCATCGTCCTGGGGGGATCAACTAACGCTGCCCTCCATCTTATTGCCATGGCCAGGGCCGCCCAGGTACCGCTGACACTGAACGACTTTCAGACCATGAGCAATCAAACTCCCCTACTGGGTGATCTGAAGCCCAGTGGGCGTTTTGTGATGGAAGATCTCTATAACGTGGGGGGTGTCCCCGCTGTCATGAAGATGCTCCTTGAAAACGATCTGCTGCATGGTAGTTGTATAACCATTACCGGACGCACGGTGGAAGAAAATTTAACAGAAGTGGCTGATCTGACAGCGGAACAGGAAGTGATACGATCACTTGATCACCCCATCAAACCAACCGGTCATCTGCAGATTCTCTACGGAAATTTGGCTGCAGAAGGGGCAGTCGCCAAAATTACGGGCAAGGAAGGGGAGCGGTTTGACGGATATGCGCGTGTCTTTGATGCCGAAGAAGATGCTATGGAAGCTATCCTTGGGGGCAAAATCAAAACCGGAGATGTACTCGTCCTACGCTACTGTGGCCCCAAAGGAGGACCTGGTATGCCCGAAATGCTCCGCCCAACCAGTGCAATCGTGGGTGCCGGGCTAGGCGACAAGGTAGCGCTTATCACCGATGGTCGCTTCTCCGGCGCCACACACGGGTTCGTGGTTGGACACATCACACCTGAGGCACAGGTTGGCGGTATGATCGCGCTCGTGGAGGACGGAGATCCTATTACCATTGACACTGTCAATCGTGTTCTGACACTTAAAATCAGCGAGTCAGTATTGAATGCAAGACGGGAAAACTGGTCAGCCCCACCGCTTAAGGCAGATGCTGGTGTACTCTTACGGTATGCGCGAACAGTATCCTCGGCCAGTGATGGATGCATTACTGACGCAGCCTCAGTAACCTGATCCATGCGTGCGCTTGTTTATACGGGAGCGTTTCAGATTGGCGTACAACATGTACCTGATCCTCGACCGCTTCCCCACGAGGTGCTTGTACGAGTAGACTCGGTCGGTATTTGTGGATCTGACGTACACGGATACACAGGAACAACCGGACGTCGTCTTCCCCCACTCATTATGGGTCATGAAGCGGCTGGCCGGGTCGCAAAATCCTCAAATGGATTTGAGGCGGGTGAAGAAGTTTGCTTCGACTCTACTGTTGGATGCAATATGTGCTCCGAATGTGCTTCCGGCCGGGTGAACCGCTGCTCTGAACGAACGGTGTTCGGGGTAAGCACACCTCGTTTTCGGCGTGATGGTGCAATGGCAGATTTTGTTTGCGTGCCCGCCCATGTGCTTAAGCGCGTACCCGAGGGATTACCTCTCAATATCGCAGCCATGTTCGAGCCGCTTTCGGTTGGCTTGCACGCCGCACGCAGAGGCGGCAATGCCCAAAACGCCCGGGTTCTTATTATTGGCGCGGGAATGATCGGCCTGAGTATCCTACTCTCTGTGCGATTGCAGGAGCCGAACGAAATTATTGTCATAGAGCCCCATGAGAATCGAAAAAATATGGCACGCCAGCTTGGTGCTGACCGAGTGCTCGATCCCGAGAAAAGTACGCAGACAATTGATGCAGATCTCACTTTTGAAGCCGTAGGGGCTGCATCAACAGTTGCCAAAGCCATCCATCACACTAGAACGGGGGGATGCATTGTGCTTGTTGGGAATACCTCCCAACACCCTCCGGTTGATGTTCAACGTGTTGTCGCTAAGGAGCTAACCCTGACCGGGACTTATGCGAATGCGGGGGAGTACGACGAAATTATCGACCTTGTATCCCGGAAAAAGCTGGATCCATCCCCGCTTATAAGTGCAACTCTGCCGCTTGAGGACGGCCCCGAAGCCTTTGCCCAATTACACAGACAGGCAGAGCCGGAGTGGATTAAGGTACTCCTGCGTACCTGAGTATGTTTTGCTCTACTGCGACTCCCACGGTGGATGTTTTGGGAGCCTCGCGCTGAGTTCGCCTATGAGATCGTTCTCGTACGCGCCCCGATACTGACCCGAGAGAAACCGATCCAGCACTTCATTCAGAAAACGCTCCCAGGACGCTTCTTCCTCACCTGGAAGGATAGGAAAAAAACATGCATTAACACTTTTGGCAGCACGATAGTCACTGAATGCATCCCCAATCATGAGCATGCGGTCAGGGGCATACTGGCTCGCAGCAGTGATAGATAACTGGTGGGATTTGGGGCCCATTTCCTGGCCTGCAATCAGCTCTACATAGCCTGACAGTCTGTGTTCTCTCCATTCCCGTCGCAATGCCTCCACAGGTGTACTGGAAGCTACCATCATATCCGCATGTTCGGCCGCCCGCATCAGTGAATCGTGTACATATGGGAATGGTGGAACACCGTGCACCATTTCAGTCACTGATTTATTAACTGTCTCACTCCACAGCAATGCGTCCGCCAGCGCCCCATTGCCTGTAGCAGCGTCCGCGAGTGCCGGATTACCCAGTTTGGGTTTTGAGTTGATCCAGCCCCGCAGTGCTTCCAAGGCCGGAATAGACACGTTGCGGCGCAAAACCTCTGGCCGTTTACGCAATTGATCCATTACCTCTACCAGTGCAGGGAAGCGATTCATGCCGCGATGCACCGAGTAAAGGTTCACAAACTCCCAGGATTGTCTGGCAAACTTACTGACTGCCTGTAAGCCATAATGGCGAATCGTCACCGGGCAGAAGCATTCCTTGTGCTTGATTTCCATCGTATCAAACACGCAGCCATCGGAGTCAATGGCAATAAAAAAATCCTTTTCTCTTTGTGAAGCTGACAATAATTGGGCCATCTCGAACACACACTTAGGGCCCGTTGAATGCAAATCGACAGGCTAGGATGCACTGCTCATTCTATCGAAGAAGGGGAATGAACTGGCGCAGATAGGTGGCACTCTGTATCAAGGCACGCTTCCGTAGTTCCGCCGATCCTTCGTAAGCACGATCCTCTACCTCAACACAGACCGCTCCATCGTAGCCTACTTCTGTGAGCAACGAAAAAAACTTTCCCCAATTCACATCCCCCAAGCCAGGTAGTTTTGGAGTGTGGTAGGAGTTGGGAGTAGCCATGATACCGACTTCGTCCAGACGATCTTGATCCAGCCGAACATCCTTGGCGTGAATGTGAAAGAGACGATCCGAAAAATTTCGTATGGGCTTCAAGTAATCCATATGCTGCCAAATCATATGGGAGGGATCGTAATTGAGTCCTATGGATGCATTTCCCAGGTCTGCAAAGAGTCGACGCCAGATAGCTGGTGTATGCGCAATATTCTTGCCTGCAGGCCATTCATCATCCGTGAAGTACATCGGACAGTTTTCGATCCCTATGCGAATACCCCGTTCCTCAGCAAAGTCTACAATGGGTTTCCATACCTGCAGCACCCGCGGCCAGTTTTCATCAACCGAGCGATGCCAATCACGGCCAATAAACGTGTTTACCGTATCCACTTCGAGCAACGCCGCCGCATCGATCATGCGTCGGATATGTGTGATATATACGTCTCCCTCTTCGGTATCAGGGCACAATGGATTAGGATAGTACCCCAATGCACTGATGGAACATCCGTGGTCAGCTGCCAATTCCCGCAATGCGCGAGCCTTCGCTGAATTCATTGATTGCACATCTACATGCGTAACTCCGGCATAGCGGCGCGTGGCTTTTCCTTGTGGCCAACACATAAGCTCCACGCAGTCGTAGGAGAACTGCGACGCCCAATAAAAAATATCCTTCACCGAATACTCCGGTAATATGGCACTGACAAATCCTAATTGCATGCTCCCTGTGTGTATGATTGAAGTTTCAAGTGAAAATAAAACACAAATTAAGCCGAACCTGTTAGCCTTCCGTAACTTCGCAGAACGATCTGAGCCGCTCTTTTGTCATGGGGATATCAAATACGAGTCCCATCACACTTGACCAACCACGCAAAAAATAGTACCAACCATCGAATACCTTTATGGGGCGTGTGGCTCGCTGCAGCTCCCCCCTGACAAGAAATTCCCGGGGACCGCGATAATTTAGATCCCATACCACTGTATGATCCGGGAAATACACGTTATCGGTCACCGGAGATCCAGGAATATCCTTGCCCATTCCGGTAGCATTAATCACCAGAGAGTATGGAGGCAGCGCAGCCACCAAGGAATCACAAACCAGTGGGTCATTTGTATGAAAGAACTCCAGCTTAACTGTATCTGAGCTTATGCGATTGGCGATTCTTTTGCAGTGATCCAGATTGTCCGAGCGCTTTTCAACAATCTGCAGGAATGCAGGTCGATCTATGGCCTGTTGCAACAGATAAACGATGAGTGCGACTGTAGCTCCTCCTCCCCCAAGTGACAAGATACCCGCTCCTTCATGTCTCGCCCACCAATCATGAGATAGAATCTGCGTTATTGCCAACCCATAGTTCTCAGGATCAACCGCGTGCCCCCACAGCTCATCTCCACGCTTATAAAGTGCCGACACCTCCCCGGTCAGCTCCGAAGCCGATGTGCGCCGGTCGATGAGATCGCCGGCTGCCCTTACAATCGCCAGTTTGTGTGAAGTAACGAGAGCGCCATGAACCTCGGGGTCCTGCTTCATGCGCAAAACCGCTTCACGATGTGCATCCAGCGTCCCGTCAATGGGCAAGTTCACGCCGCGTAACCCCGCTCCCTGAACACCAAGCGCCCGGGCCCAATCGGGAAAATACTGCCTAGACTGCGAATTCTCGGTCCTAACGCCAAAGAATTCCATAATTTTCCTGTCTTCATCCATAACCGTTTGTAACTTCCAGACCCTTGGTCCCGATAAACCTATGCAAAAAACACATTTACTCTCACTCCTTTTCCTTCTCGCCGCCTGCACATCTGCAGAGCAGGACAACTCTCCAGACTATGGTACGCTGACCTTGCCACATCAGCCCAACATTCTATGGCTTGTAGCAGAGGACATGAGCCCTACTATTGCGGCTTATGGCGACTCGACAATCCATACTCCAAACCTTGACCGGCTATTCAATGAGGGGGTGCGATATACGCACATGTTCTCTGTTTCGGGGGTATGTGCACCTAGCCGCTTTTCTATTGCAACGGGGATCTACACTACACGCGGAGGTGCACAGCACATGCGTACTTCTTCCCGAGTCGAATACATGGACCAGATTGGGGTGATCCCTTATGAAGCAACACCTGATCCACCAGTACGCATGATGAGCGAAGTGATGCGCGAGAATGGTTACTACACAACCAACAACAGCAAACAGGACTATCAATTCAAAGCGCCTGTTACCGCATGGGATGAGAACAGCCCGCGCGCGCACTGGAGGAATCGACCTGAGGGCATGCCATTTTTTTCAATAGTCAATTTTGGTGTAACCCACGAATCTCAAATCTGGGCACGGGCGAACGATACTCTTTTGGTTGCAATGGACGCTGAGATACCTATTCCACCCTACCTTCCGAATACGGACCTAGTCCGTCAGGACGTGCGTCGGATGTACTCCAATATTCTCAGACTGGACGCGCGTATCGGGGCCATTTTGGATGAACTAGAGTCTGACAACTTGCTGGAAGAGACGATCATAATGTTTTACTCGGATCATGGTGGCCCCCTGCCCCGCCAGAAACGCCAACTCTATGATTCAGGCCTGCATGTCCCCTTGGCTGTACGATTTCCAAACCAACAACTTGCGGGCATAACGGATAATCAGCTTATCAGCTTCGTTGATCTGGCGCCTACGACATTTTCACTGGCGGGGATACCCTTACCGGAATATCTGGATGGACAGGCGTTTTTGGGCACCCGGCGGACAGGTACACCGAGATCGTTTATCCATGCTGCTGCCGATCGATTCGACGCGGAGTATGACACCAAACGGGCAGTCAGGGATCATCGATACAAGTACATCCTCAACCTTCGGCCAGACCTCGGCTATTATTTGGCCGTCACTTACCGAGAACAGATGGCCACCATGCAGGAGCTCCTCCGTCTGCGGGATCTGGGGGAACTTGATGAATATCAGGCGCAATGGTTCAGGGAGTCTAAACCGGAAGAGGAACTTTTTGACACAGAAAACGACCCTTATGAGTTGCGCAACCTAGCCGACGATCCGAGTTACTCAGAGCGCCTTGCTTCGATGCGTACCGAATTGGAAAATTGGATGGCAGACACAGGGGATCCCGGTGCCATGGATGAAATGGAGTTTGTCGCTACATTATGGCCCAATCATACGCAACCCCAGACCGCTGACGCGGTAATTGAGATAATCGCCGGAGGTGAGTTGATCAGCAGCTTCATGGAGGTACCTCTGCTGTACGAAGTAATGATTGATCCGGGCAAGGATGCGGTGAGTTTGAGGCTTGAAAGTATAACCGAGGGTGCTTCAATTGGGTATCAGACGCTTGAAGCCGGTGAACCCCTGCAAGACCGCTGGCTGCTTTATACATCCCCGATCACGCTACCCGCTGGCCATACCTTAAAAGCGGTTGCACACCGTATCGGCTATGCACCCAGTACCGTCGTCACAGCAACAAGCAGGCTGAGAGAGTAACTCACCCAACCAGAATCATTCCACTAATGACCATGGAGGCAGTGGCTACATTACACTTGTATAATCATGGGAGCGGCGTGATGCCTTTAAAGGGCTGCAGAGTCCAATGAGAGCGGTGTGAATGTTCCTGATGGCCTCTGTCATGTCCAACGTGCCTTGCCACAAACAACTGTCGTCAGAATTAAAGCTGATGCTCGTACCGGGGCAGGCTATGGGTGAATTGCCGCAAACTATCTCTCCGGTACCATAACGCATTTTGTATTCATGAAGAGTCGCTTTGGCGTGCTACCATGCGTCTGTGCGATGGCAGCATTCACATTGATACTGCCATCTGCGCAGGCTCAGGAGATGTCCTTCACGCTGATTGAGCAATTGGTCATTGGCGATGATGAAGATGCGCCCGCTGAATACCTCTTTACCGTTCCTGAATTAGTCCGGACGGACTCAAAGGGCTACATCTATGTCCACGATCGTCGGCGTGCGGATGTTCGGGTTTTCGACGAAAGCGGACAGTATGTCACTACGGTTGGAAAAAGAGGAGAGGGACCGGGAGAAATGCGTGAGATTGTTGCCATGCATGTTGACGACCGCAACAGATTGATCGTGGCTGATCGAGATAGTGGACGATTCACGGTATTTTCGGATCTCGGAGCACAGTTTGAAACAAAGGCATTTGCTGATGATCTGAGAGGGATTCCTCACCCAATTCTGTCTCTTGAAAACTCCTTCGTGCTCAGGTACGTGAGGATGTATGATGACCCCGAGCAACAGCTACCCTATATCGCTGACACGAAGACGCTCCATCACTACGATATGGCCCTTAACCCTACTGAGGCTTTCGCGGAGTTGGGCGAGATCTTTAACCTAGACGAACCCTTCGAAAAGGCGGCTTCTGACATTTCTGGCGCGTTGAAAATGGCCACAAATGGGATCGACAAGATAGTGCTGGTGCCTACTGTCTACAGCGGATACGCTTACCGATACACGCATGAAGGAGGCTCATGGGTCATGGAGAAGCTGGAAGGTGGCCCTGTGCCAAAAGAATCTTACGTGTCAGTGAGCGATAAGGAGTTTGAAGCTAATCCAGAATTGCAAAGGTCCTCCTGGGTTATTAGCGGACCATCGGGAGTGCATCGTGCGAGAATCTTCAATTGGAGTCTGGGTGTTGTCATTTTGGGTAGTGGAGAGATCGCGAACTTCACGATGCAGGCACCGCTACGGAGGAATCTTAGCGATCGGATGGAATTTAGCCAACGGGTTGAGCTGTTTGATCAAGCTGGTGTACTTCTGGGCTACGGCCCCTTGCGCTTTGACGATCAGAAGTTGAATCGTAGTATTGAGATCATGAGCACAATTGAAATCCTTTGGATTGACGAAGACGATAGATTGTACCTTCGGCGGCAAAATAAACACGGCTTCTATGTACTCAGCGTCGCGGAACTTGTGATCGGACACCCGTGATTGATGGTACTGTCTGCTCGCGAGGACACGCTCTCGGTACATTGCGCAGTGAGCGTGAAAAAGCTTCTCCAATGCCGAAAGCGGGGCTTAGGGAAGGACGTCTTGGTCTGCGTTATTTATTCTATTTGGAATGCGAAGAGTATTTCGTACTAGTGTAGTGTGTCATTAATCCGCGTACAGTAGGTCTTGATGAATTCTAGGATTGATCTGCGGATTTAGTCCATACAACGGCTTTGGGTCCTCGTTGTAGATTTCAAGATAGCTTTCAATCGTGGCATCCAGTTCTTTGCG
The DNA here is from genome assembly GCA_002238805.1 of Rhodothermaceae bacterium bin80. Lineage (GTDB taxonomy): Bacteria > Bacteroidota > Rhodothermia > Rhodothermales > Bin80 > Bin80. The sequence continues at coordinate 27,903 of MPNB01000048.1, forward strand.
CAAGTTTGCAATTGTAGTGGATTTTTTCGCGGATCTTTGCTGTCCCCTATTTTTCAGGGGATCTCAAAAAGGGCTATTTTTCGTTCTTTTCTTA
>MPNB01000049.1 GCA_002238805.1 Rhodothermaceae bacterium bin80
GTGAAGCGGATAGGTCTCATGAGCTGTTACGATGTAGTGTGTAGTAACTATATCGTAATACTATCATAACAGGATCAGGCTCCATGAAGACTATAAAAGACCTGCAAGTCATACGCTGGGGATACAGCGTAAACCCGTTTGGTAAATGTGTGGATCCAGGACCCCAGAATCAATCGCCCCAAGCGTGTGTGTGTATTCAGTGGAGCATATAGGCGAAAAACACAGGCCCAATCTCATTGTCCTTGCAAACCAAAAAATGAGTCAACGAAGTTACGGCAGATCTCAATCAACAGTAAAAATGACCGCTCAAACTAGCACTTATGGAAAAATGATGGAAAATGGGTATGTTATTTATGGATGCCCCCTTGGTTGGGTATTCAACCCATGTCCTGGACAGTGAGACAGGGAACCTGTCTCAGGAGAATGCCCCGAAAACACATAGCTTACAGCCGCTCTACGTATTTCCAATCAAACTGGCCACTTGGCTCGAATTGGTGACCCCTTCAACCGGAATCAGTGGTTCACATGGTCGGAAGATGCACTTTTTTCGACACTGTGAATACCTCCAACGGAGTCCATAAATGATGCAACAGTGGGACGGATACGTTTTCGCTTCGAGATAATTTCCATGTCCTCATCATCCAAATAGTAAAACGACTGTGGCGAAGTCTTCCGGCCCGGCAGATCAGACAAATCCATTGGATTTTCCATTTGATAAACCTCCCCAAGCTCAAAAACACTCGCATTTTGTTTTCCCGAATAATAATCTAAATAGGAGCTATGGGAAATTCCAGAACCGCGTGATGTCTTATTCCATATACCTGCTAGACAGTCTACAAGACGCCCCTTTACCTCTACTACGGCAGTGATCTTCTTAACTGGTGCGGTGCAATAAAGTACTAGAAACGAAATGTCTCGTTTGGGCAACACTTTTCGATATTCAAACACCTTTTCCCCTGAAATTATACTCCTAGCATGTTCCGGGTGAATTGAGATAAGTGCAGCACAGCTCATCAGACTACCTTGCCTATTTGAAGCATCGCAAATATTGTTCGTGAGAAATTTCCCGTATCGTTTGAATGGATCCCTTGATCTCGGCTTGAAGAAGCATCTCACGGCTTACAGGTCTAAAGTTCCGCAAGAACCGAAAGAGAATTATCAAAGTCTCTCTCTGCAACCAATCTCTAATCTCTTCTTCTGAGTAAACCGTCCGCTTTGAAACCATGGGAAGCACTTTGTTGATATCTTTGCCCCCGATAAATTTGCTCGACAACACCGATGCACTCAATACTCTTCCTGTCCACGGTTCTGTAGAACAGTAACAAGTCCCCAGGACGGATTCTTGTTGTGTTTGAATGGCAGATATAAGCTTTTTTTATCGTGTTGGATTCGGATGTGTACTGACTCTGGTCATCTGAAAACAAGGTTCTCGCAAAAAAACTGATATCTGGAAAAAGAGCCTCATGATATTGCGGCCGTATCGGGATGATAAACTTCGCTATGGCAGGACTATCAAGATAATTGGGGTAGTATTTTACTGCATAGGTCAAAGGATCGTACGTACAATCGGACGTTCCTGGCGGGAACATGTCTTTCAGATATGCCTCGTCCCTGTCTTTGTACTTCCCAACCGCCTGGAACCCATAACCTTCGCAGAGGGAAACTAGCATCTTGTGCTGCTCACCAAATATATGTGAATATATGTAATGAATATTTTCCTTTGTAGCGTACTTGAAAGCACAATGCAACAACCTTTCACCGAGCTTGCGTCCACGGACCTCTTCTCCTACCTTGAAAGTACAAAGTTTCAGCGCGTTTCCATTCAGTGTTGGGCCTGAATCGGTGATTTTGGGCGACCTCTCCGGCTTGTAAATGCAAATTGCGTAAACGATCCCGTTTTCACGGATGCACCAAGCTTTTCGTCTTTCCCGAGCCTTGTCTAGGTACCAAGCGTCATAGCCGCTATAATCTCTACGCAATGAATCAAAGAAGGGCTGACTGACTTCAACCTCGTGCAAGAAGATTTCCTGAATTTCGGGAGGAGGGGGCTCTTCTTGCTCCGTCTGAGTTCTCAGGTAAGCAACGAACTGATCAGGATAATGCACCTGTTCTTGAATTTCAGCTTTGCGAGCATTCGCATGGATTTTTCTATCGTTGGTGACGAGAAAGTGAACAGCACCTCGACAGACAGCGTGCAGGAGCAGGTTGTCAATTCGGTCATTGTCGTTTTTCTGGCTCCATCCATATTCATTTAGTTCTGTTTCGGCCAGCACTGGAGGAAATGGAATTTCCCAATATTGCCCTAGCCGAGAAAGAACAATTCTTTTTCTTTCCTCGTCAGTGTCTCTAGAAATATCTTCTCTCTGAGACGGGTGGATGCATAAAACATGGCCATTCTGCTGAGACAGTCTACGCATTTCTGCCATACGAGGATCTAATTCTCGCCCCGTATCTTCTAGAGGAATCAGGATGTTCGTGTCAACTAAAACGTTCATTGGAAACGGAAATCGGGGCAACACCGAACAGTAAAGAGTCCGCACACGGTGTCTGCTGAATCAACTATGCAGGGTTAAAGGCTTTCATTTGCTACGCATTGCGGTCGGAGAAACCTCGACTGTGCTAGGAGAAGGGCCGACGACAAGCCGTTTAACAGCTTCCTCTTTATAGCCGGTCCAATTTTTGTCTACCTACTCGAATTCCACTACCTGCTTTTCGCTCAGCTAATAGGCGGCAGATACTTTCACAATGTTGGTCATCTCGGATGCATTACCGAAGACAAGCTAGTAACACACACCATCAAGGAATGGTTCTTCCCTCATCTGCCTCTCCTGCAATCATGACAGGGGAATGCAGTTCCCTGCCAAGTAGTTTACGAGTATTTTCGCGGGACCAAAGGTATGTGCTGACCATCCCATTGAATTTGAATTTTTTCTAGTTTAACTCCCGAGGTGTATATAGCCACTCACGATAGTCGGACGGCCGCGGATGGTTTTTGTCAAAATCGTCAAGCAATAGAGCCTCTCGCAAAACTATCTTCAGAGGTTGTAGACGAGCAGTTATTTCTCGTGTGACTTGGGATTATCCTCATAAACTCAGGCCCAAAAAGGGCACGAAAACAATAAATCTGAAGCAAAACAAATTATGCTAGGTGACAAATCTATGTAACAGGTAGGGCTATCTTCTGGCAGATGCCAGATAGCCCCAGCGACAGAAGATAGCATACCAGTTGCTCCGCGACTATCTTGTACCTGCTTCAAACCTACCCTGCTTTTGCCAACAACATCATGCAGCGTCCACTAACTGCCGCCCTCTCGGTAATCTCGTTCCTGATACTGAGCATACAGCTACCCGGTTACCAACCTGTAGATACCCCCAGTCGATCAAATGTCGTGACCCGTGCATCCCTTTCTGAACACATCTCCAAACGAACAGCTCAGAGTCGGCCTCCAAACTTTGTCGTGATACTGGCAGACGATCTTGGTTACGGCGATTTGGGAGCCTATGGTCAAAGGAAAATTCGTACGCCTAGACTTGATCAAATGGCTGCCGAGGGAATGAGATTCACGAGTTTTTATGCCGGACACACGGTCTGTGCACCATCCCGCATTGCCCTCCTGACAGGTGTAGACATGGCACATTCACGTACTCGTTCCAATGCCGGCCCCGGGCTTCAGGAAACAGACGTAACCGTAGCTGAAGTACTCAAGAAAGCAGATTACGCCACGGGCATCTTCGGCAAATGGGGATTTGGAACGCCAGAAAAGGGTGCACCAGACCGGCAGGGTTTCGATGAATTTCTGGGATACCTAGGGCACGTTCACGCACATTCATACTATACAGATCATCTGTTTAGCATTCAGAACGGCAAAACAGAGCGAGTACCTGCTGATACGACGCAGTACACACCGGATTTGTTTACTGAAGCGGGCCTAGACTTCATTACGCGTCACAAAGATCGTCCCTTCCTATTGTATCTCCCGTATCCACTGGTGCATGCGGAGCTTCTGGTACCGTCAGAGTCCATGAGCCCCTATCAGGATAGCACCGGCCGCAGTCTTCTAATGCCAGAAAAACCATTCCCCTGCTGTGGCGTCATTGGCACCTATCGTGGACAGGAGCAACCCCATGCAGCATTTGCGGGTATGGTTTCCAGACTTGATAGGGATGTTGGTCGGATACTGGATCATCTCCGCAATCTAGAACTAAGTGACAACACGATCGTGTTATTCACCAGCGACAATGGCCCCCATGTTGAAGGTGGTGCTGATCCTGGTTTCTTTGAAAGCAACGGCCCACTGCGTGGGCTAAAACGTGACCTGTACGAGGGCGGTATTCGGGTACCTGCAATTGCCTGGGGACCTGGGATCATACCGGAAGGCATCGTGAGCAACCATCCCTGGGGAAGCTGGGATCTCCCTGCTACTCTTGCAGATTTTGCAGATACACCCGCACCACCCACCAACGGGCTTTCGATGCAAAATTTGCTGCGCGACGACGGACCGGTAACCCAGCATGAGTATTTTTACTGGGAATTCAATAACCGTTGGGGTGGGCATTATGTGCAGGCCATCCGCCAGGACGATTGGAAACTCCTACGTTTTGTTGAGTCGGAACGGACCTGGATTGAACTGTACAACCTGCGTACAGACATTGGTGAATTCAATAACCTTGCCGCACACTATCCAGAGATAACGATGAGGTTGAGTAACTTGATAGACAAGGTTCGTGTGGATCTATGATGCCGCGGGAGACAATCATCAGAAAAGATTGGTGATTTTTGCGTAGGGCTCAGCTGCCTCCAAAACGTTGAACCAAGCAAGGCACAGCTGCAGGGCCCGTGTACCCTAGGCAGCTGCCCCTTTTCTGCATATGACTGATAATGCTCCATCGATATAGCGAATATCTTCGACCGAGATGATCCCAACTAAATCCCAAATTTGTTATAAAAGAAACTCCTCCAAAACTACTCATAGAGATTGGGAGCATTCTGCCTTCCTTCACCTGATATCCCGATGAAGTCCTGCACCTGATCTCCTATTTGTAACATATGAGAGTTGAATCAAGCCGACTAATTATACTTCTAGACTGTTCCGCTAAAATAGCAATTTATCGCTGGAGTAGGACTGGTGAGAGCTTTCCGTGTGTTCGGTTACAGGTTGTGTGTTGCTCTGTTGGCTCAGGAATTTCAAATCAGCGCACGATCAACGGGCGTGTCATCTGGTTGTCATCCGCAATGAATCGCAGAAAATACACACCGCCCGAAAGTTGCTCGGTTGTCAGTTGTAGACTGTGATGCCCTGCCGTTTGCACCGCATCCAGTACTTTAGCCACCTCGCGACCAAGAAGATCATGTACCAACAGCTGTACCTGACCCGCTTTCAAAAGTGAATATTCGATCGTTGCAGATATACCTGCGGGATTCGGATAATGCGTAAATGTCGCCGGTATCTCTGGACTTGATAGTACCGCCTCTAGCACGGTAGCTGTGGCATCCCACAGTCTGAGCGCAGTCCCTCCGGCTGATGCGATGAGGCGTCCATCATTGGAAAGAGCCATAGAAAGAACAGGATAGCCATGAGATAAGCGATCTGTCTGCTGCCCCGTGGCCGCATCCCACATGCGGATGCTACTATCACTTGACCCGGAAACCAACTGGGATCCGTCTGAAGAAAAAACTATGGAAGATGGCGTGCGTGTGTGCCCTGTGAAGCGACGCACTTCCTGTCCCGTGACAACATCCCATAACCGGATGGTATCGTCGCCCAATCCAGAAGCCAACTGGGTGCCGTCGGGAGAAAAAGCCAAAGAACCGACCGAACTTATATACCCTCCGAACCTGCGCACCATCTGTCCCGTAGCCACATCCCAGAGCCGAATTTTCCCGCTGGTTCCCGCGGAACTCTGCGAAGCTCCCCCGGAAACCAATCGGGTGCCATCAAGAGAAAAAGCCAAAGAATTCACCCAAAATACATCTCCCTGTTCAAGCCGGTGCACCTCCTGTCCCGTGGCTACATCCCACAACCGGATGGTCGCATCCTGTGACGCGGAAGCCAACCGGGTGCCATCGGGAGAAAAAATAACGGAATAAACCCGATCTGTGTGCCCTTCGAAACGGTACATCTCCTGACCCGTGGACACGTCCCATAACCGGATGGTCCTATCATACGACCCGGAAGCTAACTGAGTGCCGTCTGAAGAAAAAACCACGGAAGAAACCTCACCTGTATGCCCTTCAAAGCGGCGCACCTCCCGACCCGTAGCCACATCCCACAACCGGATAGTCGTATCCCGTGACCCGGAAGCTAAAAGGGTACCATCGGGAGAAAAAACTACGGAACGAATCAGAGTCGTGTGATCCTGAATGCGGCGTACTTCCTGGCCCGTAGCCACGTCCCACAAATGGATGCTCGCGTTACGGGTCCCGGAAGCTAAGTGCGACCCGTCTGGAGAAAACGCTACAGAGTAAACCTGACCTGTATGCCCTTCAAAACGGCGCACCTCCTGGCCCGTAGCCACATCCCATAACCGAACGGTGAGATCCCGCAACCCGGACCCAGAACCTAGATAGGTGCCATCAGGAGAAAAAACCACAGTATCAATATCATCTGTATGCCCTTCAAAACGGCGTACCTCCTGTCCAGTGGCTACATCCCACAGACGGATGGTAAGATCATCTGACCCAGAAGCCAGCTGCGTGCCGTCGGGAGAAAAAACTACGGAAACAACTTTGCGTCTATGCCCTGTGAAGCGACGTATCTCTTGTCCCGTGGCTATATCCCATAATCGAATGATATTGTCACTTGATGATGTAAGGTCGCCTGATCCAGAAACTAACTGGGTGCCGTCGGGAGAAAAAGCCACGGAATTAACACTGGATGTATGCCCTTCAAAGCGGCGCACCTCCTGGCCCGTGGCTATATCCCACAACCGGATGGTCTCATCAGCGGAGGCGGAAGCCAATCGGGTGCCGTCGGGAGAAAAAACCACAGAACGAAGCAGACTCGTATGCCCCTCAAAACGACGTATCTCCTCTCCTGTGGCCACATTCCAGAAACGTATGGCCCAGTCACCGGAGGCGGCGGAAACCAACCGGGTGCCATCAGGAGAAAAAGCTACGGAAACCACCCTGTCTGTGTGCCCTGTGAAACGTCGTACTTCCTGTCCCGTGGCCAAATTCCACAGACGGACAGTCTTGTCACCTGAGCCGGAAGCCAACTGGGTGCCGTCGGGAGAAAAAGCCACGGAATTTACATTGGATGTATGCCCTACATCTTCAATCGTCCAAATTAACTGTCCCGCAGCGGAAGGGACCAGCGCAAACATAAGTAGAACCAGACCGCTCCTTACATTCATCAACCTACTCTCGGAAGAACCTGAATCAGTTGGAATAACTCGGACATACTCATAATGTTGAATAAATGCGCACACGAAAACTCCATCTGTCTCGACTTAACTCTAATTGACGTCGACTTAAATTTTAATTGACGCTGGACAATCGTCTCCCCCTCAATCCGGCGATAATATCCCCAGATTGAGTACAATATCGTCAAAACAACGCGAGAACAGATGAAATCACAATTCATAAACATGGGTACACATTGCTGAAATAGAGACGCTGCAGCTACCTTACATAGTTAAGGTAGAAAAGAGCCAAGACCTAACAACGTTGCAAAACGTGACACCTAACTATCACTACTTAGGGCAATAGTGGCCAGTCTCCTTGCCCACAATCTGATGCTGTGGGGTAACCTCAGTTGAAAGGGGGATGAGCTAGAGTCAATACGGCGTGTTGTCTGCGGCATTCCACCTCACGTGTATGGGCTGCCTCCATCACTCCCAGTTGCAAACGCTCCAAGATGCGACTTGGTCTGGACTAGTAGAGCTTCACGATGGCGGCGAACTGCGGTACCGTTGATTCGTGGAACGCCATCGTTATACGTTGCGCGTGCGATGGGAAATCACACTAGTGTACCGGGCACTATGTCAGCGGGAATTTCATAGCTGGATTGGGTTTGTGACACGAGACGCTCAACTATCTCTGCCCAGCTAGTTTAGAATCAATCTCGTTTGGGCTTGTGTACGACGACTTGCGGGAAGGGGTCGTTGGTAGTTGAGAACACATAGCCCGAATCAATACCTCGCACCACGCTCGGCGCAATCCCCAAGTACGTTCCTTCACCTGTCCGGGCATCAATCTTGAACAAGGGCCCGTGGTCTGGAGTATTGTCGAAGCCCTTCTTTTCGTATGTCAAGTAGTGGACATAGAAGTCGCCCGCCGGATCGGTAAAGATGGACCGAAGCATGCTCTGGCCTGGCTCAGGTCGATGCCAGCCCCAGCCCCGAGGAGAATACTCCGCCATGCGTACCGGATCAAAGTCAGCCAGTTTTACTTGCCACGCCATCTCGCCATCCTCCCTGTACCCGGTCACCACTGGCGAATTGAGCCGATTCAGGGCCACGATGCCGTGCGCCTCGCTGCAGGCAATAAGTCCATTCCGTGAAAACCTTTGCGAAAAGTACTGGCGTGGAGACTTGTAGTACTCCAGAAACGATGCTACGCGCTCGCCGCCATACGTGAACTTGTGCAGCACACCCTCGAACCCTGGGTCGTACCCATAGACCCAGAAGTGCCCATTCATCGCGCAACCGTTGTGGGCGCTCAAACCTGTGTAGAAGTTCCCCTTTGGCGTGACAGTGGACTCACCTTCAAGCTCAAAGGCCGTAACAAAGTCGCCAAAAGACCCGAGCACGAATACTGAACTTCCATTGTCCACGACGGAAATGTTGTCTGGCTCGTCACGGAACTCTCCCGGACCCTCGCCGGACCCGCCGAACGTGGTGAGCAGGGTTCCATCATAGTCATACAGACGGACCTCAACATTTGCGGCGTCTACCACCAGCAGGGTTCCATTGCCCGTAAGCGCCAGGCTAGCGACTCTGCCGAACATTTCATGGTACTCGCCATCAGCCACGCCGATGGTAATCTTCTCGTGACTGGCCTCGCCCATGAAGGTCACAGTGGGGTCCTCGTTCAAAATAAAGCGCGGATCGGTCACCTCTGGAATATTCTCTGCCGTAGGATGCAACTCCACGATCTCTCGCTGCATTCCACTTGCGTTAGCCACGACGGGCGTGGACAGCACCAAGCCTGCCAGGGCCAGGCTTACTTGTATGATTCTACTCATAGGACATGCAGTCAGTTGACCCCATTCTCGGCTCGAAGCCGCAGGGATGGTTATGTGACGCCAGTGGCTTTTGGTGAATAGGCGCACGACATCGTGAATGGTTGCTAGCAAGTGCAGAAACGCCAAGACTCTTATAGTCATAAGCATTGCAGGGATACAGGTTTCCTCATACGCTTTGCAGGGATACACGTTCTCCTGACGCAAGCAGTGTACAGTTAAGTATATAAGCCCCTCAAATTTATCCACTTCTATTAACGCAGGGAACGCATCGCTGTATTTGTTGATGCGGGTTACCTCTTTGCAGCGGGACTAAGGAACTGTTTGGAGAACAACTGAAACGGGAAGATGTGTCGCTAAATTGTGTTGCAGTCAAAGATATGTCAGGAAAACAGCAGAGGAGCACTCTGAACTGGATTTACTTCGGATATACTGGCATGATGGTGCATACCTACGCCCTCTCCTCACACACAGAGCTCGCAAAGTTGCCAAATGTTAAGGCTCGGCTCGGTCTCATTAACATCCCCAATTATCATGGCCTAAATCCTCCACTGTAATTCACGCTAGATCTTTTTTATTCACCCAAAACGGACCAACTACCAAGATATCCATGTGCGTATCCTGGAAACACCTTATCGCATCCTCGGGTGTGCAGACGATGGGCTCTCCGCGTACGTTGAAGCTTGTGTTGACCAGCACAGGACATCCGGTCAAAGCTTCAAATTCCTGCAGTAACTGGTAAAAGAGAGGATTACTCTGCTCACTTACCGTCTGAACACGGGCGGAACCGTCCACATGAGTTACAGCCGCTATCGGTGACTCTATATTCTGCTGCCGCTCCAAACCCTCCCCCTCGATGTGTGCATCCTGTACTTGCGAAGTTAAGAGCATGTACGGGCTCTCGCACGTCATTTTAAACCAATCAGGCGCTTTTTCGGCCAGCACAGCCGGAGCAAAGGGACGAAAACTTTCTCTGAACTTAATGGACTGGTTCACATGCCGCTGCATACGGAGTTGACGAGGATCTGCAAGAATACTGCGGTTACCCAATGCACGAGGACCATATTCCATGCGTCCCTGAAACCAGCCAACCACTTTCTGAGCCGACAAGGACTCAGCTGTTCGCTTACACAGCATTTCCTCACTGAGCTCTTCGTAGCGGATCGAAACTGCGTCCAGTGCGGCACGAATTTCGTCTGCGTCGTATGAGGGGCCAAGTTTGGCGCCCTTCATTGTATCAGACGCACAAGGTTCACGAGGGGCCTGGGCATGGTCGTGCCAAGCCATCAATGCTGCTCCGAGTGCACCGCCTGCGTCGCCTGCGGCCGGCTGAATCCATATTTCCTCAAAAAGTCCTGATCGTAAGAGTTTGCCGTTAGCAACACAATTCAGGGCTACGCCACCGGCCATGCAAAGCTTACGCTCACCTGATTCCCCTGCGGCATGCCGAGCCATTCGTTGAACAACTTCTTCTGTAACAACCTGAATAGATCGCGCGAGATCAAGCTCTCTGTGGGTGATAGAAGATTCCGGGCTGCGCGCCCGGCCACCAAAGAGGTCCTCGAAAGCGCGGGAGTACATCCGAAGACCCCATGGGAACGAGAAATAGCGAAGGTTCAACCGGTAAGAACCATCCTCCTTCAGATCAATGAGTTCATTCAGGATCGTTTGTACATATCTCGGCTTACCGTACGGCGCCAGCCCCATGAGCTTGTACTCACCGGAGTTAACCCGAAAACCGCAATACCCCGTGAAGGTGCTGTATAATAATCCTAGCGAATGCGGAAAATGAATCTCCTCTTTGAGCACGATCCTGGACCGATTCCCTACCCCCACAGAAGTAGTGGCCCACTCCCCCACCCCATCCGTTGTTATGATTGCAGCCCGATCGAACGGCGACGGAAAGAAGGCACTGGCTGCATGACTCTCGTGATGTTCACAAAATAGTAACGTACCACGAAAGTCGATTTCCTTGCGGAGAATTTCCGGAATCCACAGGCTACGCTTCAGCCATACCGGCATTGCTTTGAGGAAGGAGGGGATCCCACGCGGTGCACCGGAGATGTACGTCTCCAAGAGTCTCTCAAATTTCAGAAATGGCTTGTCGTAATAGGATACTATACTCAGGTCCTTAGCCGTAATACCTGCATGTCTGAGGCACCAGGCTATTGCATTAACGGGCAAAGACGCGTCATGCTTTATTCTTGTAAAGCGCTCCTCCTGAGCAGCCGCAACGATGATGCCGTCTTTTAGCAGGCAGGCAGCAGAATCATGGTACCAGCAACTAATACCCAGAATATATGTCACGCTTCCATCCACGCTGCAAGGCTGGTTTTCAGCCGTTCGATCTCAGCCTTAGCGTCCCGCTCTTTCTGACGCTCACGTTCAACCACATTCGCTGGTGCACGGCTGATAAATTTCTCGTTCTGCAGCTTCTTCTGCACCCGAAGAAGAAAAGCTTCTCTCTGGGCTAAGCTCTTGGCAAGCCGCTGTCGCTCCTCCAATGGATCAACCATACCTTGCACATAAATCAGCGCAGCTTCCACAACGGTCGAGGCACACTGCGGCGGTTTTGGTAAGTTCACGCCGACATTCAGATGCGTCACGCGAGCAAGCTTCTCGAAATACCCCTTACATGCCAACATTCTATCGGCCAATTCTGGTTGTTCCTCCGATAAACTCAACGTAACCTCAATACTCTTACCCGGAGCTACGCCATACTTGCTACGCAGATGTCTGATTGCCGTCACCGCCTCCTGCAGGAATGCAAACTGTTCAGCGCCCACTGTATCACGCTCGCTCGTTGCAGTCGGCCACCTGGATACCATGCATGCTTCCCCCTCTGCACGAGGGCGGAGGCGATGCCACAACTCCTCCGTGATGAATGGCATAAACGGATGGAGTAACTGGATCAGCTGCTCATAGATTTCGATGGAGAGGGCAATACTCTCCTCGGACATGACAGATTCGTGCTGCGGCTTGACCAACTCTAGATACCAATCACAGTAATCATTGCGAAAAGTGGTGTAGAGCAGGTTTGCAGCTTCATTCAATCTGTATTTAGTCAGTGCCTCTTCCACTGCCTCAATACATTCTGCAAGACGTGTGAGCATCCAGCGTTCGACCAACTCAAGTTCTTTGATTGATCTTGTGCGCCGGTAGTCCTTATCCGGCTGGATAAACCGACCGAACACATTGAACGCGTTCCAGATTTTGTTGGCGAAGTTGCGCCCCATTTTAAAGCCTGCAGGATCCAGTCGAATATCCTGCCCCTGCGCACATAAAATTGTGAGATAAAATCGCACCGCATCTGCTCCATACTTCTCAATCAATTCCAAAGGATCAATCCCATTGCCGAGACTCTTGGACATCCACCGACCAAGTTTGTCCTTGATCATGCCAGTAATGAAAATATCCCGGTAGGGTACCTCCCCCATAAAATAGAGCGAGGCCATGATCATACGGGCAATCCAGAAGAACAGGATGTCGTAGCCAGATACCAGCACATGTGTTGGATGGAAGTATTTCAAATCAGCCCGGGTATCAGCGTCCTCGCTCGGCCATCCGAGTGTAGCGAACGGGAATAGCCAGGACGAAAACCATGTATCCAGCACATCTTCATCCTGTATCATACCCGGCTCGGGCTGCTCTACCGCCACCACAAACCCGCGGGTTTCATCAACCGCTCCACTTGAATCCGTGTAGTACCAGACCGGAATACGATGTCCCCACCATAGTTGCCGACTGATACACCAGTCACGAATCTCTTCCAGCCAGCGGAAATATTCGTTTTCCCAGCGTCGTGGATGAAATTTTACAGTGCCGTCCCTGACTGCAGCGATCGCTGGCTCTGCGAGTGGCTTCATGCGAACAAACCACTGACGGGACAAAAGAGGTTCCACGACCGCCTTGGAGCGTTGCGAAACCGGTACTGTACTCTTGTATGGTTCAACTTTCTCGAGAAGTCCCTCCGCTTCCAAGTCTTTAACAATGATCGTTCGCGCCTCGAAGCGATCAATTCCCGCATAGATGCCTGCATGCTCGTTCAGGGTTCCATCTTCCGCAATAACACTCAAAGCCTCCAATCCATGGCGCTTTCCAACTTCAAAATCATTCTTATCATGGCCGGGGGTGATCTTGAGCGCTCCCGTTCCAAATTCCTGTTGTACATAGTCGTCAGCTACAACTGGAATATGGCGCTGGGTAAGCGGTAATCTGACGCGCTTACCCACCAATTCTGCGTAGCGCCCGTCATTGGAATTAACGGCTACTGCTACGTCACCCAACATGGTTTCCGGTCGGGTTGTCGCCACTGTAATGTGACCACTCCCATCCTCTGTCGGATATCGGATGTACCACAGATGGCCATCCCGTTCAACATTATCCACTTCCTCATCAGAGAGTGCAGTCCGGTCCACCGGACACCAGTTCACGAGATAATATCCGCGATAGATGAGGCCTGCTTCATACAGCTTCACAAAAACATGCTGCACAGCTCTCACATACCCCGGATCCATGGTGAACCGTTCCCGCTCCCAGTCACATGAATCCCCCAGACGGCGTTTTTGTTGTAGGATTCGATCACCATATTCACTCACCCACTCCCAAACCTTCTCAATAAAGGCTTCACGACCCAAATCAAACCGATTCTTGCCCTCTGTTTTCTTCAGCGTGCGCTCCACAACGTTTTGTGTCGCGATCCCCGCGTGATCTTTGCCAGGCATCCATAGCGCTTCCCTACCCTGCATACGGCGCATACGTGTCAGAGCATCCTGAATCGTATCCTGCAGTGCATGCCCCATATGCAGTGCTCCTGTCACATTGGGAGGAGGCATCATAATCGTGTGGGGAGATCGTCCACTCACACGATCAGCCCGAAAGAAACCATTTGACTCCCAGTACTCGTACCAGCGGGCTTCGGTCGCCTCTGGATCGTAGGCCGCCGAACGGCCCCTCATATCACTCATTTCCACGATAGTACTTGTTATGACGAGCTATACCCGGGAGGTGTTAGAAAAACGTACCATCATTTCTTCGAGGCTATCCGCACCATATCTCTCAAGGAACGCATTGGCTATCACCCAGGCTACTGTCGCTTCGGCTACCGTTGAAGCGGCCGGCACACTGGTCACATCGCTGCGCTCATAGCGCGTCGGTTGAGCCTCACCAGTTACCATATCTGCGGTTTCCAGCGGTTTGATGAGTGTAGGAATTGGCTTCATATAGCCCCGTACAATTATCGGCATCCCATTCGTCGTGCCACCTTCCAGTCCACCTGCACGATTAGATCTTCGTCGAAATACACCCTCATCGTCCCGGAAAATCTCATCGTGTACCTGGGAGCCAGAACGACGGGTATTTGCTATTCCATCGCCAATTTCAACACCTTTCTGTGCCTGTATAGAAAGAATCGCCTGCGCTAATTGTCCAGTCAAACGTCGATCCCAGTGTACGTAGGATCCCAAGCCAGGCGGCACCCCCGTAACTACAACTTCGTAAATCCCTCCAAGTGAATCTCCGGATTTTTTGGTCTGTTTGATGTGATCTACACAAGTACGACTAAGTTCTTCGTCTAGCATGCGCACTTCGCTCTGATCTGCCAGACCGTTGATGTTCTCAGCCCCTTCAACTATGAGCGCTTCCCGCCGCTCACACCAGTCGGCTTCATGATCCCATCCGACTTCACCAATTTGAATAACATGACTGCCTACCTCGATCCCAAACTGTTTAAGCAGCTGGCGTGCAATCGAACAGCAGGCTACACGCATGGCGGTTTCGCGTGCACTTGCACGATCAATAACGGGTCGAATGTCACTGAACCCATACTTTTGTGCCCCGACTAAGTCCGCATGGCCAGGCCGTGGCAAAGTTACCCGTTTGATATCCTCCCCTGTTCCATCAATGGCCATCACCTCCGGCCATCCACTTTTGTCCTTCCTGTAGGCCGCATTGTCCAATCGCAATCCAATCGGGCTGGCAATTGTTTTCGAAAAACGCACCCCTGAGTAAATGTGGATTTTGTCACGCTCGAACTTAGCACGTCCGCCCCGGCCAAACCCCAACCAACGCCGAGCCAAGTGACGGTTGATATCTTTCGCAGTGAGCGGCACACCTGCCGGCATCCCTTCAACAATTCCCACCAGCGCCTCACCATGGGATTCACCAGCTGTCAAATATCGCAGCATCCGACGCCCGCTACCCTTTAATCTCGCTCATATTTACCATCCGTGGAACGTTCCACTTATCACGAATGGAGAGTCTTACACTCTCGCCTGCACTATTCAGCGTTCTAACAGCCTGTTCGACTGAGTTGATCGCCTCCCCATTGATGCGTTCCAATAGAACATTTGCCTGCAAATGTTCTATCTCCTCCTGACGCATCACGCGCTGTATAATTACACCCTCAAAATTTCCGAACCGTTTCTCATCTTCCTCTCCCCATTTGTCCCGCAGCACAAGACCCCACTGATCTAAATATCTGGCAGTACTAACCTCTCTGCGTGGATAGTATCCCATTTCAGCCAACCAGGAGGCAACTTTTGGATGGTCCCGTCCAAGCAGTGTGAGTTGTAAGCTATCCACTCGACCTTCACGCCAATACGCAACCTCTACTGTGGAGTTAGGACGTTGCAGCATAATTATACTTTGTAGTTCATTGGGTTCATTCACAGGCTGTCCGTTGATCGCAACGATCACATCGCCCGGCTGCAATCCAGCAATCTCCGCCGCACTTCCGCCATAAATCTGATCTATAAATACACCCTGAATCGTTGTCATCCCCAATGCTCGTGCCAGTTTTGCATGCACATTTGTGGGTATCACCCCTATGTAGCCCCGCCGAAATTCCCCAAATTCAATCAGATCACTGGCAACACGAATCATTAAGTTGGCCGGAATAGCAAAACCATAACCCTCATAGAACCCGCTGTCCGTTGCTATCGCAGTGTTGATGCCAATGAGTTCGCCACTGAGATTGACGAGTGCTCCACCAGAACTGCCAGGATTGATTGCTGCATCCGTCTGAATAAAGGCCTCTATTCCAAAACTCTCGTCAATGATGTTCATTGAACGACCGAGGGCGCTCACAATCCCCGCCGTTACGGTTGAATTAAGTTGTAACGGATTACCTACTGCTAAAACCCAGTCCCCCAGCTGCACAGTTTCTGAATCTCCAATCGTAATGGGCGCAACACGCTCTCCTGGGCGCAGGACAATCTGTATCACCGCAAGGTCTGTCGATGGATCTACACCTACCGTGTATGCCTCATACTCTCGCTTATCTGCAAATTTAATCTGCAGTTTCCCCGCATCCTCTACGAGGTGATAACTAGTTACAATGTGCCCTTGCGGGGTAATTACAACTCCACTACCCTCATTTTCGCGAAACATCTCTGAGTCGGGATCGGGCGAAGACCAGAAACGTGAAGACCAACTGGATTCGACATTAATGGAAACCACAGATTGGACTGTACGGCGGGCAACATCCCGGAATGCACTACCTGGGACAGGAAGAGCCAGCATCTCTGACTCCATCGCTTCTTCATCTGGACTTGTCCGTTCGACAAGACGGATATCCGCAAATTGGGAGCCTCGGGGAGCCGGAGGGTATGCAAGTAGCATAAAGAATATCCCAGCCAACAACCCTGCACTGACCAAACCAATCCCGATCAGGAGACGAAGTTGCTCGCGCTTGGATTCAAAACGATGTGTTGATGTTTCAGGATCCTGCATTGGGTTCGCTACTATGCGCCGTAGGTATTGTTTCGGCAAGCAACAAGATAGCCTCTCTGACCGCTTTCGAGATTGCTTTACGATCCATGCCTTGGGTTTCAATAAATGGGCCGATCCGCAACTCTATGTCCAGTCGACTGAAACCCGCCAGGTAGTACACATGTCCAACAAACGTATCGTGATGTACGTGGGAAACTTTTTCCCGTCCTTCACTACCCTGCACTGCACGCCTGTTCAGACCGATCACATTTACAAATATTGGTTGCACACGCCCTTCATCCCAGCCTCTGATGCTTTCAAAGGCGCCCGTTTTGAATGGCAACAACGCCTTACCATCACCAGTCGTACCTTCGGGGAATACCATAACCGAACCGCGTTCCATGAGACGTGCCCGGACCTGAGAGGCAAACGCTTTAACCTGTCCCTTACGGGATCTGTCAACCAACAGCATGGCATAGGTACGGCAGATCCACCCGACGATTGGCCAGCGTGTAATCTCTGCCTTGCCCGCGAAACAGACATCCAATTTGGATGCAAGGAATATTGGATCAAGTGCTGTCAAATGGTTGCTTACCCTCAACACACCTGGTGCCAATCTCGCTTCACTGGATGCCTTCACGTGGATATTCAGAACACGACAGAACAGGCGGGCTGCCATACCCTGACGTTTCATCCTGTAAGCCAAGCGTTCATCTCTGGGACGTAATGATGCCCCGATACTCGTATGAATACTGCCGACTATGGTTAAGACCAAGGCGCATACGAGATGTAACCAGACCCACATTGCCTATACTCTTAGTTTATAGTAAATATTTGAATTTCAATAGGCACGAACATTATACTGCGCTGCATGCAGTTACACGAACATACGGACTTGAGTAAAACTGCACAACAATCAGTGGATATTACATTCGCCCTGACCGGGGATCCGAGGGTTAATTCGCGTGCACTCCGACAGTTGCGTCTGCTCTCCGAACTGGGCCTCAAAGTCCTGGTGTTGGGGCTTGGTACGCCAGTGGGAATGACCAAGATGAACGTCAAGGGTGTAACCCTCATGTGCCTCCCCAGACCAACTGGATCCGGCCCCCGGTTTTTCTGGCGTAATCATTGGCAATTCAAATCTGCGCTGAAATACATAAAATCTACTGTCTACCATGCAAGTGATCTGTATACCCTGCCTGCCATGCGCCAGGCTGCAGACCGTCACCATGCCCAACTGGTCTTTGATTCGCGTGAACTTTACACACACCTCCCCTCGACTACCCGGCGTCCATGGGTCCGTACCACTTGGGAGGTTATACAACACTTGCATATTCGTCGTGCCAACTGCGTCTACACGGTAAGCGAAAGCATCGCCCAATATCTACAAAAAAAATTCAATCTCAATAACATCTGCCTGATGCGCAATGTCCCTGCACCACAAGCAGCCACCCCCACACTCTCCTTGCGTGAGCGACTTGCATTGCCTCCAAACGTTACAATTATACTCCATCAGGGTAATCTGCAGAAGCACCGGGGAGCAACAATTACGGTCGAGGCAATGCTTCACACAGACAACGCTGTCCTGATTTTCATGGGTGCTGGACCTTTACGATCAGATATAGAATGTTTGGTTCACAGCCTTGAGTTGCAATCGAAAGTCTGCTTTATTGATCCTGTACCACCTAACAAACTTCTTTCAGTTACAGCATCCGCCGATCTCGGACTGACATTCCTGGAAAATTGCTGTCTGAACCACAGATATGCATTACCCAATAAGCTGTTTGAATATCTGGCAGCCGGTGTACCGGTCATTGCCAGCGATCTCCCTGAAATCTCGCAAATCATACAGCGTTTCAACGTGGGTTGCGTAGTACCTCCCGGCAATGCACAGGCTCTGGCCGCTGCCTTGAACCGTGCTGTCAGTGATGCTGAGTTACGCCAAAAGTGGGCGATGAATACTCCTAATGTCCAAAAAGTTTTTAACTTTACTACAGAATCGGAACGTTTTATCAACGCCTATCTCCCGCTCCTGAACAGATGACGCTGCATCGCACATTACTACTCGTAGTATTCCTGATCGCTGGATGCACCCGTGACGATGTAACGGAGACGACTGCGCCTGAACCTGAAGTATTGCCGACTCCCATGAGTTGGCCTACCTTCGATGAAGCCGTTGCAACCGCTGCCACAACGGGCAAGCCAATCCTTATTGACATCTATGCACCGTGGTGTGGATGGTGTCAAAAAATGCAACAAGAGGTCTATACGGATGCTGCACTCGTTGCCTACGTTCAGGATAATTTCGCTTATGGACGGCTAAATATCGACGATGCCGAAACCCGGCATGACTTTCAGGGATATGACATTTCATCCATGGAACTGGGATATGCACTCGGGGCAGAAGGCACGCCCACTACCGTATTCCTGGAGAGCGATGGTAGCTACATCACAAGGTGCCCGGGATATTGGGCAAAAGATGATTTCAGCTCTGCCCTGCGTTACGTAGCCACAGGAGCCTGGCAGCATACGCCATACTCCGAATTTTCGCAATTCTGAATACAAACCGCTCCACCTGCATAGATATCCGGACGGCGATGTTTAAGAAATAATTGTCGTGCATGGGATTCTTCGCAGTGCCTCAGGTCCAGGTCAGCATAAAGAATTGCCTCAGATATCTCGGGAGCCTGGGCCACAATTCTACCTGCCGGATCAACCACGAAGGATCCCCCACCAAAGGTTAGGATGTCTTCCTGTCCTACACGGTTGGCGAGCGCCATGTAGTAGCCATTCTGAAATGCTCCCACCTTCAACTCCGCTTCAAACAACCCTCCCGGCCACTCACCGAGTGCACCTGCCTGGGGGACAACTACCACGTCCGCTCGCTGCAGGGCTAAGGCACGCAGGTATTCCCCGTAATGTCGGTCGTAGCAAATAGCTACGCCTATCCGACCAGCGGCAGTATTGTACACTGGAACCCGATTACCCGCAGCCGTGTAGTAATCCTGCTCATAGAATCCTTCGTATTGCGTGATGTGCATCATTCTTGTTACACCCAGGAGCGTACCGTCTGCATCGATCACCGGCGAAGCGTCAAAAGCGGTATTACCCTCTCGTGCATACAGATTAAGAACCACAACCACCCCCAGTCTTTTAGCCACTGCGCAGAATGCCTCCGTTGTACGGCCAGGGATTTCTTCAGCGAGAGACAATGGTGGTAAATCACTTCCTCTGCACTCAGGGTAATGCATCTTTCGGTGCTGAGGATAAAACGGTGTAAATGCAAGCTCTGGGTACACGACCAGGTTTGCCCCTGCCTGCGCAGCTGTCTCCAGGGATTTCAGCCCCTGAGCTAGGTTGGCTTCCACATCATTCGATGCTGAACATTGGATAAGCGCGAGCTTCATCAATTTAAGTTGCTGTGGTCTGCATCCTACTGCTGAATAAATGGTTTTCTTCAGAGCAGCTTGCCGATCACGAATCTGGGCAATCCTGCAAAATCCGGTTTGATCTGAACCTGCGAGACATCTTTTTGCTGCAGCAACATACCGACGGAATCTGCATAATCGACATGAGTTTCCAGCACGAGCGTTCCTCCTTGGCTTAGTAGACCAGTCCCAAGGCTCTCAGCTATAGCCCGGTAAAATGCAAGGGGATCGTCACCACAAAACAATGCAATACCCGGCTCATAATCCCTTACTATCCGGGGCAGCTGCGAATGCTCGCTGTCTGGTATGTAAGGAGGATTAGCAACAACTAAATCGTATCCCATACCAACTGTATGCACAAAATCATAACTCAACAAATCTGCCATGATGAACCTGATGTCAAGCCCATTTTTCTTGGCATTTTTCTTGGCGATCTGGAGTGCGGTGTCACTGATATCACAGGCCGTCACCTGGGCCGCAGGCAAAGCGTGCTTAATGCTCAGTGCAATGCATCCACTGCCGGTACCAATGTCCAACACTTTTAATGTACTTCCTGACCCAACAGCTTCAAGAGCAACCTCAATCATTTGCTCTGTTTCCGGCCGGGGTATCAGAACGGCAGGAGAAAGATGCAGACGCAACCCGCCAAATTCCGTGTGCCCTAATACGTACTGTACAGGTTCATGAGCAACACAGCGTTTGGCTGCCTCCCGGATTCTGATTATATGATTCTGGTCCAGCCGGTCGCCCTCGCGGCTAATTAAATGTGCGGGGCTACATCTGATTATATCGCAGAGAATCCATACTGCCGTACGTCGGGGAGATGGGATACTTGCCTGCTCCAACAAATTTTCCACTTCCCGAAATATGGTTTTTATATACATTCTTGGTATGGGAATTCGATATTAAAGTATGAACTCCCAAGCATGTCTCGAACAGACTTTAATTGGGATCGGACTCGATCAAAGTCTTAACCTTGAAGTGCTCATTTTATCCCGATCGGCAAAGCACACATTTCCCCCTGGAAATTGTATCTGGGGAAATTGTTGGGGAAATTGCATTCGCCGGCATATACTATCCGGTCATTTTAAAACATTTTATTTGCCCCTCCAACTCAGTCAGATACCGTCCCCCTTGCTCGACCTGTCCAAAAGCGCTTCCGCTTGAATCCAGTTCAAGATACTAACCTGATTATGCTTGGACAACCTACTATAACAATCAAAATCGCCGAACAGCAAGTATATTGCGCGTCTATCTCATCAGATACTTAGATGCTCCCCCTTCTTTACGCCCTAAGTGCACCAGTAATAGGAGCGTTCCTATACCTGGTACTGCATGACCATCCAAAGCTTACACGTGCCTTCGACCGAAGTATGTATGTGATGGTGCCCCTGTTAGTACTGATTCAGGTATTCGGACATCAGATTGAGCATAATGGTTGGGAGCTGGGTAGCATTGTGATCCTCATGGGAGTCATGGCGGTCGGACTTCTAACACCGATCGCGATCGAACATATGTCCCAAGGTATTGCCCCAAAAACTGAAGCAGCGTCCGTCATTGCAGGATTTCTTGGACTTTTGCTGCATGCCCTTTTAGAAGGTGCAAGCCTGAATGCAGATCAGCCCATCACCGCAGCCCCCATAGCGATCCATCGCATCGCCGTAGGACTTATGATATGGTGGATTTTGCAACCTCGCTATGGTACAGTCATCGCTATGGTTGGCATTGCAGGACTTTTGCTGACTACCGTTACTGGGTTCTTTCTTTCTGGCGTATTGGCTAATGAGTTTGTGGGGAGCAACTACTTTCAGGCATTCGTGGCTGGCTCCTTATTGCATGTCATCTTTCACGAGAGCCATCATGGAAGTCCACACTCGCACAATGCGTCAGGAAACAAGGATACTCACTCCCATCACGGACACAACCATTAGATCGATGTACATGAAAATTTCATGAAACACCCTTTAACCGGTGAGCAACAAATCAATTGACGATCCTTGAAGCCGATTTCTCCTACTTGCTCCTTCTCGATTGATTTGTGCGAACCCGAATCCAGAAACTTATAGGGAGCCCGAAGGGCCTCCAACATGTTTAACTGAATGGGGCTTCCGCTTTTCAAGTGGGTTTGGTGTCAGAATTAGGCTGAACAAGTATGTGCTGGAATAGATTCGGGATTGATTTCGTTGTTATCTTAGCTGCGTTTTTGTGACGAAAATCAATCAACAATCATTTACCGACAATGGGACTACGTATACAAGACATTAATCATCTAATAGGGATTGAATCTCCCTGGGAGGTATCGGAGACTGGATCCCCATCAATCGATTGATATCTTGAATACGTACACTCATTGTTGATGAAAAATTTGATTTGAACCAAAAAACAGATCCAAAATAAACAAAGAAATCCATCCTAAACCTATCCTACTTCATTAATCCTCATCCTGAATTCGAGAGCTTACCCACACGATTAATGGAAGGCCCAACTGAATTAATACCAACAGCCGCATATGTCTACTCTCAATATCCTCCTCCTACAAATACGCAAACTGGATGACCCGATGCGCATCAGTGAGGTGGCCGCATTTGCTGATGCCTTGGACTGTTCACCAGAAGAGATTACTGCCGCCGATTTGGTCAATGATCCACCTTCTCCAGAGATGCTCCGCAGCACAGATCTGGTATTGATCGGAGGAGCTGGTGATTACTCTGTACCGGAGGGTGGCCCTTGGTTAGACCGTGCGCTGGATGCCATGCGCTCACTTTATGCGAAACGTAAACCGGTCTTTGCATCCTGCTGGGGCTTTCAAGCCATGGCCGCTGCCCTCGGTGGTTTGGTCGTAACTGATCCGCAACTGGCAGAACTGGGTACACTTGAACTTTCTTTGACGAACGAGGGAGAAAAAGATCCCATCTTCAGTGAATTAGGAACCCCGTTCTTAGCCCATGTGGGACACCAGGATACTGTTATTCGCCTCCCCGAGGGCGCTGTTCAACTGGCAGGCACCCCCCTCGTAGAAAACCACGCGTTCTGTATGTCGGATGCTCCACTCTACTGCACGCAGTTTCATTCTGAACTCAAAGTGCCTCTGTTGGAGCAGCGGCTACGTGCCTACCCCCAGTATACTGAGAGTATTACCGGCATGTCGGTGGACGAACTTATCGAAACACTGCAGGAAACACCGGAAGCCAATAATCTCATTCGGCGATTCATGAAGCACGTATTTGGAATTAGAGATGCTGTTAAGAGCTAGATGCGCCAGGATCGCGTCAAATGGCGTTTGTGCATAAGGATAGGGGTTTAATTGATTGATTTAAGGGGGTTATAGGGGGGTATATGGCAAAGTTTGGGAGTTATACGTAGATTCGGTAACCACAGGATTTATCGCCTGGCGTGATTCTTATCGCAATCATCTTCACAGAGCAATCGGGAGGGATACTGGATACTAATAAAGTTCTGAAAGCGAATCATATGGCCATTGAACTTTCAAAGTATGATGGGCCGATGGCGGAAGTATTGAAATTCTTGAAGCTCAGGTCGCGGGAAAGTCAATAGAAGATTTAGAAGAGATAAGTGCTGAGAATTGACGATAAGCGAAGAACAAATAGCAAGAATGAACAGATGCAAATTGAAATGCTCAGGTGTCAGTTAGGCCGCAATCCACGCCTCAATTCATGGTCAATTGTCGTGGGCGTCGGCTGGCTCATGGTAAGCGCGTGTGGCACCAACGAAGTTGCCGACCAAAACGCTGAGGCCAAGACATTGGTATTGACCGAATCCATGCGAATCGGTGATGAAGCGGAGGGTGATACCGTATTCTTCAGCAATATCTGGGATATAGCGGTCGATTCAAGGGGACGTTTGTTTGTGGCTGACTTTGCAATGTATGGGTTTCGCGTGTTCACGAGTGATGGTTCGTTGATACGCGAAATCGGGCGCGAGGGCGAAGGCCCCGGTGAGTTTAGTATTGCACCGCACTTGTACGTAAGCCCGCAAGACTCAGTATATGCCTACGATCTGGATAGTGACCGCCTGACCGTTTATGCACCTAGCGGCGACGTACTTGCCTACACGATGAAGCTCCCTACTGACGAAATCTCTGGCGCGAGACCAACGGATATACTTGCCTACCTCGAGACCGGGCTGCTGTTCGAGTACATGCGTGTCTTGCCAAGGGGATCTGAAAATGAAGTAGATGGAATGCTGGAAATCAAACTGGTGGACCACAGTGGTCAATTCTTACGTGATTCCTTGGTGCTTACCCCTTCCATGCAAATGACGACGATTTCTGACGACGGCTTTTCTATTCCGTTTCCTCGTCAGTTTGGGCGGAGATCGCTTCTGGCCCTAGGTTCGGACGATCTCATTTACCATGGATGGACCGATGAGATCAGTATCAGAGCGTTGGCGATCGATGGAAGCACGGCAAACGAATTTGCGGTTTCCCACACAAGTGTACCGGTAACATCGGAAGAAAAGAGCGCCCGAGCAGCAGGGTACCCCGAAAACTGGCGAGAAGAGCTTCGCCAAGACATGCCTGATACTAAACCTGCGTTCAATGCCATGGTACCGGATGATCAGGGCCAGTTGTGGTTTCGGCTTAGCTGGCCGGAGGGAGCTCTGGAAACCGAATGGATTGTGGTTGAAGCTGAAAGCGGCAGCGTCGTAGCAAAGACAACGCTGCCAACAGGCGTCGGGTTGGATACCGTTCGCGGCGGAAAAGCGTATGGGACGCCGGACGATGACAATGCTG
Source organism: Rhodothermaceae bacterium bin80 (assembly GCA_002238805.1). GTDB lineage: Bacteria > Bacteroidota > Rhodothermia > Rhodothermales > Bin80 > Bin80. The sequence continues at coordinate 25,074 of MPNB01000049.1, forward strand.
TCGTCGTAGTGTGGGATATCGCCGAATAACGACAGGTGCGCCGGGAGTAATAGACGTACGCCCCCACCACCGAAGCGGCTTTCATGCCTGTTGCACGCATATGAGGGGACAAATTGCTCGGGAGACGCGTCGCCTGCGACAACACCTGTTTGGTGAAGTAATGCAGCTAAACGTCCAGATGCGCTTGATGTAGAAAGTGCATCAGGACACGCAGCAGGAAGGGTTACTTCGAGCGCATGGAGTGGATCGCTCGGACTCAGGAAGATGTGGACGGGGATTCACGATGCAGAAGGATTTGATCAGAGATGATTGGCCTAAGCATTCCATTCCGAAATTGGTGTCCCCATTATACGTTTGATCTAAACCGATAAGCGTTCCACGGCGACAAGTAACTTCGATGGTACCAACTGCTCGGTCTATGCGGTCTGCGGCGCGAAACCAAATCTTTGAAATTAGCCAGTGCGCTGCTCTGGACAACGCCGTTTATCGACCCCTAACTGTGTTCTCTGTCGTTAAGGAAGACTGTACTATCGGTTCGGCCATGCCTTGAGGAATCTGCCTGCGATGCTGTGCATCTGCCGAACCGCATCGTCAATCACGCGATCTCGCCCGACCCCGGCCTTGAGACGAACCGGAATGTAAAGCAAATCTTTACGTGCCTGCGCTTCGTCGAAAAGACTCATGTTCTGATGGGATGTCGTCCCCGGAACACCGGCAAACGGAGATCTGGGGTACTGCTTCAACCAAATAGGTGTAATCCCCCAGTCGCGCCACGCCTTGAGGTCAACGCCAAGCCACAGTCCGAACTTTCCATACAGACGCAGGTAGCGACCTGCAGTGGTGTAACCGTGTGCGGGCTTTAGGCCTTTCTTGGTGGCTATTCCATCCGCAATGGTACGATCAACGATCTCTTCGATCAGTTGGCTGTAGTTGATCAAGCGGCGCGCCACTCTCACGTCGGTTACTTCGTCCTCGCGCAGCGGGAGGAATTCGTCCGTGTTCATTCGTTCGGTCAGGCCACGAAGCTGATTAATGTCCTGTCCAATTGAATCTTGCGTAGCGACATGTTCCAGCCGTTCCAGAACCTGGTCCCAACTAGTGATCGCTAGCGTTCGATTGCCAGTGCGCGCCCAAGTGATGTCACTCTCCGTTTCTTTGCGTCCGAGCTCAACTGTGGAATCTTGGCACTTCTCCTCCAGTTCACCCCATAGGCTGTACACTCTCCGTTTCGGGACAACAAATACGACCGCAGAAGATGTGTCGTGAGGCAATGCCTCCAGGTACGATACCGGCTGGGAATCAGTCAGCCCAGCCCAGAACTTGTTTTCAATGAGGATTCGGACTTTGCCGGCCGTATCCCGGATCGTAAGGTCCGGGAAATCGTCGCCATGTTGTTCTTCAGCAGTTATCGCTCCCGGCGTGAACGGCGCAACACCGGTCTTGCTAACGAATTCAACGAACGCGATGGCGACTTCTGCCGACGCGCTGAGAATGTAGGCGAGTGCCTGTGTAGCAACAGGTTCCGCCCCTATTGAAGTTATACGGGGAACAAGGTGTCCAAGTAGGCTCATGACCAATGAGTTCTATGTGATGATGCGGTTGCGATGAAAATTCTATCCTACGAACTGAGCCGGCCACCGTATCCCAACCGCTCTTCTGCTCATGCGATGTCAAGTTAACTGGTATCGTTGATAATGTTCAACGAGGAGGCTGAGTACCCGATCTGCAGGCTACCCGTATATGCAAATCGAATGCAAGACAATAACCCGCTGTTTATTGCCAGCCTTAGCTACACTCCTGATGATGGCCGCCTGCCACGATGCAGAGAGGCGTGACTGGATTTGGTGCTTAGCAGCCCGTGGATAAAGTGCCTGTTTCGGGGCAGAGTCTTCGATACCACCATGCATACGCAGTTTAGCAATTTGAGGATCAACACGGTCAGGAGTGACTCCGTGGGCGCTGTAAAGCCGAAAACGAGCCGATATTGGTCATATTTTGGCGAAAAAAGACAAACCGGGGAGGATTTATACCCCTGCCTAGCCTGAATTTCCATTCACCCACCTAAGGAGGCGGGCCTACTGTTTATTATTCGAGAAAAAGTTGCTGCATGTCGATCAAGTATCTTCCCAGGCCTCGTATTAACTGTTCGCTATGCTAGACATACTTGAAGCGAGCTTGAATTACACCGTCCTATTTGGGTCTGATACGAATACCCTCTCTGGCAGCAAAGTGCCATGCTCAGGCAATTGCTAGTTTAGGCACTCAGCCAGAACGGCCATGTCCTTAATGTCGGGATCGGCCCGAAACCAGAATTCTTGGGAGGCCGGGATCCCTTGGAGACTCTGATTCGCGAAGTGGTCAAGCTGCTCCTCGAAGGCCCATTTCTCGCCTAGCCTGAATTCCCGCGTTCATTTTCTCATGTGAGGATTATGGTCGTTTAGAGAACTGTACTCGGAGGGTTTTGTTGTCAAGCCAAGGAATTTTCTGGTGTAATTCGGGGTATCCGGCAGCGATCAGGTAGCTATCTTTGGCGCGTGCACGCAACTGGACGAGGATCTCATTCTGGGTGATGGTTATCTTGCCGGTGTGTCGCATCAGGTCACGGTAGAGGGTCCGCGCCTCGGCTTTTTCATAGCCTTGTCCGACGCGCACGCCCATGAGTCGATAGAGTACGCTGGCCATGACGGTCAACTGCACATCAACG
>MPNB01000050.1 GCA_002238805.1 Rhodothermaceae bacterium bin80
ACCCACTGTATCCTGCTCAAACAAGATGCAGATCTGAAACCATTCCAGCGAAAAGTCTTTCAGGCCATGGGACTTAACACCGGAAATTATACCCGACGAATCAAGGCGAAACGCCCCCCAAAAGAGGACGCCGACAGGTAAGAAAAGAACAGAAAATAGCCCTTTTTGAGCTCCCCTGAAAAATAGGGAACAGCAAAGATCCGCGAAAAAATCCACTACAATTGCAAACTTGCGTAACGTTCAGACCATAACACTTGAAATCAAGCCCTATGCAACCAATCTCGGTACCGAAGTCGCCGTCCCTTTGCGTTCGCCATTAGGCCGAAAAACCCACTATCTACATACTTATTATGGTTCTACGGGAAATAATAGTGTGCTTCACCATAGGAGGGTGTTCAAGGATGCATCGGGAGGATGTCTACTGATTGACTCCAAGAGACAGTCCCCAGGGCACTGGATTTGAGCGTAAAGGGAACGGATTCGGTGCACAAGCGTGTCAGCAGTCCACCGCCCGAGTGGAATGCATTTCGTGAATCTCCTCCTCAATTCGTTAGTGCAGGAAGCGCCTGAAAACTCGCCAAGCTAGTGCCGTAGCAATATGTTGAATTTTATCAATCAATTTTTCGGTGATAAAAACCAGCGTGAGATTGACCGTAAGTATCAACCGGTGGTAGATACGATCCACGAAGCTACTCCTGCGGTCAAAGCCTTGTCGGATGATGACCTGCGTGGCCGAACCACACTGTATCGTGAACGGATTCGAAATGCAGTAGGTGAAATAGAAGCTCGCCAGCAGGAAATTCGCGAAGTGCTTCGATTGGGATATACACAGGAGGAGGATGGCGAAGAAGCTCTCACACTTGATGACCGGCAGGACTACTTCGAAGAATTGGATGAATTAGAGGAGGAATGGCTGGAAGTGGCAGAAGAAACCTTGACTGAAATTCTTCCAGAAGCCTTTGCAGTTGTGAAAGAGGTTTGTCGAAGATTGACTGAAAGGGGTTCACTGAGGGTACGTGCCACCGACCATGATCGAGCCGTTCGGGCCCGTCGCGCGTACCCCAAAATACAAGGTTCATACGCAATCTGGCCGAACCAGTGGGAAGCAGGGGGTGCACAGATCGAATGGCAAATGATTCCGTACGATGTGCAATTACTCGGAGGGGTGGTGCTTCATCGCGGAAACATTGCCGAGATGAAAACAGGGGAGGGCAAGACACTTGTGGCAGTTGCACCGGTCTACCTGAATGCACTTCTTGGTCGTGGCGTGCATCTAATCACTGTGAACCCTTATCTGGCACAGCGGGATGCTGAGTGGATGGGTCCTATCTTTGAGTTCTTGGGGTTAACGGTGGACGTCATTGATGGTTATGATGCACACTCAAACGGTCGGCGCAACGCTTATCGAGCCGATGTTACTTACGGGACGAATAATGAGTTTGGCTTTGATTACCTGCGAGACAACTCTTTTGTGATCGATCCCGATCAGCTTGTACAGCGAGGTCATCACTTTGCAATCGTGGATGAAGTAGACTCAGTACTTGTGGATGAAGCTCGGACTCCTCTGATAATAAGTGGTCCGGTTCCACAGGCGAACAAGAGTCGTTTTGATGAGCTCAAACCAGCTGTTGAACGATTGGTGCAGGCTCAGAAGCGAATTGTTGCCGGGTGTGTGGCACAAGCGGAAAAGTTTCTCAAGGAACGTGACCAAGCGCTTGAACGAGGGGAGGAGAGACAGGCGAAGGAGGTGGAGGGAGATGCAGGGTTGGCGCTCCTGCGTGCCTCGCGTGGGTTCCCACGTAATAAGCGGCTGATGAAGCTTCTACAGGAACCAGGAGTCGAGCAGTTGCGGCGCAAAACAGAGTATTTCTATCTCCAGGACAACGCAAAGAATATGCCTATCGTCGATGGGGCGTTACATTACGCACTCGACGAGAAGCAGCATGCCCTGGAACCCACGGATCAAGGCCGCGAATTTGTTGCGCGAGCAGCCGGCGAGGAGGTAGACCTGTTTGTGCTTCCTGATGTGGGGGAGGAGACCGCACACCTGAAGCGTGATTATGAGGATCGGAAGGATCAATTGTATGACTCACTCAGAGAGCGTGAAGATCTTTCTGAGGAGAAGCGGGAGCACAAGCTGCAGAATGACTTGCGTGTTCTGAAGAATGCACTTGATGAGCAGACACGTAAACTCTATTCGACTTACTCGAATCGTGCGGAGCGATTACATGCAATCGAACAGCTTCTGAAGGCTTACACGCTGTACGAGCGGGATACGGAGTACATAGTGCAGGAGGGTAAGGTGCAGATTGTCGACACACACACCGGTCGTGTACTCTCTGGTCGCCGTTATTCAGATGGGTTGCATCAGGCTATTGAGGCCAAAGAGGGTGTGAAAGTGCAGGCAGCAACACAGACGTATGCTACGGTTACGCTGCAGAATTACTTCCGTATGTATAGCAAATTGGCTGGCATGACCGGTACAGCAGAGACTGAAGCGGAAGAGTTCCACAAGATATATAAGATGGATGTGGCGGCGGTGCCGACTAATAGGCCTATTGCAAGGCAGGATCTGGAGGATCTTGTGTTCAGAACAAGACGGGAGAAGTACAGTGCGGTCATTGATAAGATTGAAGAATATCACGACAAAGGCCAACCAGTACTCGTAGGAACAACATCGGTAGAGGTATCTGAAACATTGAGCCGAATGTTGAGGCGTGCTGGCATTCGACATAACGTGCTCAACGCGAAGCGTGATCGTGCAAAGCAGGAATCTTTGATTGTAGCGGAAGCTGGTCAGCGGGGTGCAGTCACCATTGCTACTAATATGGCCGGGCGCGGTACGGACATTAAACTGGGGCAAAGAATTCCCAGGCTGGGGGGCTTAGCCATTATCGGAACGGAGCGGCACGAAAGCAGGCGAATAGATTTGCAGCTCAGAGGTCGTTCTGGACGACAGGGTGATCCTGGCGAGAGCCAGTTTTATATCTCGCTCGAAGACGATCTAATGCGACTCTTTGGACCTGATCGGGTGGCAGGGGTCATGGACCGACTTAAACTTGAGCCTGGCGCTGTAATCACACATCCCTGGGTTACGAAGAGTATTGAGCGCGCACAGAAAAAAGTTGAGCAGAACAACTTTGCTATACGTAAGCGGCAGCTTGAGTACGACGATGTGCTGAATGCGCAGCGCGCCGTGATTTACGATCGTCGCATGCATGCGCTGAAAGGAGAACGTTTTCGCGGAGAAATCCTGAGCATGCTGCAAAAGCTCATACAGCGACTAGTACAGCGCCATCACGGCGAGGGGGAGGTTGATGAGTTACGAGAAGAATTTCGTAGGCTTCTGTCGTTTGACTATGGGATTGATCGTAAGCAATTCTTTGACCTGGGCGATGATGGTGTAGCGGAGGACGCCTACAATAAAGCGGTTGCATACTACGAGCGTAAGCGTCGTGCATTGGCCGAACCGTTCTTCAACAGCATGAAGACGGTCCAGGAAAGCGAGGTGGAGAACAAGCCTGAGCGCGCATTTGTGGACTTCTCCGATGGACACCGTAGGCTGCGTACTGTTATTCGTATTGAGGATGTCGTTCAATCAGGTGGACAGGAGATTAACGATAGCCTTGAGCGAACTGCAATGCTATCGTTAATTGATGAGCATTGGACAGAACATTTGCGCTCACTGGATGAGGTAAAAGAAGGAATTGGGCTTCGGGCGTATGGCCAGCGGGATCCGCTTGTAGAATACAAGATGGAGGCGTTTAGGCTTTTTTCGGAGGTTATTGAGCAGATTGGTGAAGACGTCGTTACCTTTGTTTTCAGGGCAGGTCCGGTAGTTGAACGCAGGGGCAGTAGTGACACGAGGCAGCGTAGCCGACTGGATCGTAACCGTGCAAAAGCCAGACATCGACCGGCCGCCCCTTCTTTCGGGGTTGTCGGGTCAAGAGCCAGTGGTGCCAGTCGGGACCCAAGTGCCAAACGACAACCAGTTCTGGCCGGCGAGCATGTGGGGAGAAATTCTTCGTGCCCATGCGGCAGTGGTAAGAAGTACAAGCATTGCCACGGACGTACCTGATCGGGCAGAGAATCTGATGCTGCGTACCCTCTACATACGGGATTACGCTATCATTGATGAGCTTGAGGTTGAATTTGAAAATGGCCTCAACATCCTGACAGGTGAAACTGGTGCAGGCAAGTCCATCATGATTGGCGCGCTCAAGTTGATGCTGGGCGAGCGTGCTTCCAATCAAATGATTCGCTCAGGTGCAAAGAAAGCAATCGTTGAAGGGGTCTTTGATAATATATCCTCACCAGAACTGGATCAGTTTCTCGAGGAGCATGAAATAGAGTCGCAGCCCGTGCTGATTTTAAGACGAGAAATCACGAAGAGATACAGCCGCGGTTATGTCAACGATTCGCCTGCAACGCTTACCTTGATGCGCAAGGTTGCGGCACAAATGATCGACCTGCACGGGCAGCATGAGCATCAGTCTTTACTCAGGATTGAAACACATCTGACATTATTGGACGGTTTTGGTGGACTCGCTGACCTACGGTCGGCATACGAGGACGCATACGAGTCTGTAGGTGATCTAATAAAACAGCGTGAGAAGCTGTTGTCCCATCAGGGCAATCTGGAAGCTTTGCGGGAGCGATTAGCGTACGAAATGGAAGAGATTGATGCAGTATCGCCCCAAGAAGAGGAAGAAGATGAGCTCAGGAAAGAAATGCATCGATTGGCGCATGCAGAACGTCTCAGTGGATCTGCTGCCTCTCTGTATTCAATGCTCTATGCCTGCGACGACTCTACCACTGATCAGTTATCTATTGCATACAGTGAGTTGCGTGACCTTGCGCGGATTGATCAGACGCTGGAAGCCGCCTGTGAAGAGATCAATCAGGCAAGTATTTCGGTGTCAGAAATTGCAGCGATGCTGCAGGATTACAGTGATAGCGTAGAATCAAATCCGGCTAGACTTGAAGAAATACGCGAGCGTCTGGGTGCACTTGATACATTGAAGCGCAAGTATGGAGGTACCGTACAGGCCGTATTGGTTTATCGGAAGCAGATTGCAGATGAGTATGCAACTGTTGTTGACTACGACACCACGCTTGAAAAATTTGAGCAATCTCTTGCAGAAGCAAAACATACACTCTCAGATACAGCGTTACGGCTATCGACCAAGCGTCACGAGGCAGCCGAACAGGTCGGAGCATCCATCACAGGGGAGCTTGCGAGTCTTGGGATGGCAGCTGGACGCCTCAGTGTTCGTATTGATAAGCACGAGGAGCCTACAGGTTGGATTACGCTGAAAGCTGCGGGTCAGCAAAGGGTACGATATAAGGCCTATCGTCATGGGATGGACGATGTGGAGTTTCTGATTACGACGAATGTTGGGGAAGAGCCGAAGCCGCTTGTGCGTGTGGCTTCAGGAGGGGAAATCAGCCGCATCATGCTGGCGATCAAGTGTGTTTTAGCTGAGGCGGAGCAGTTATCCGTCTTGGTGTTTGACGAAATAGATACGGGGATCAGCGGTTCCATAGCACGAAAAGTGGGTAAAAGCATGGCTAATTTGGCTCGTCATCACCAGATTATAGCGATCACGCATCTACCGCAAATTGCGGCATTGGCACAAGCGCACTACGTGGTGGAAAAGCGCGTGGTGAAAGGACGGGCGGCTACGCAAATTCGTCGCTTGGAGAATGAGGAGTCTCTGGAACATGTGGCTATGTTGATTACTGGAGCAGAGGTTACAGATGCCATGCGTCAGAGTGCAAAAGAACTCATGGAAATTAAAAATGAACCTTGAATTTTAATGCGCACAACGGCAAAAGATATCCCTCGTTTAGTGCGTGCTTACTACACAGAATCACCAAGTGGAGCGGTCGCATTTGGCACCTCGGGCCACCGGGGATCGTCCCTGAATGGTTCCTTTAATGAGGCCCATATTTTGGCAGTATGCCAGGCGGTCAGCGAACTGCGTCCGGCGACAGGGCCGCTCATCATGGGAAAGGATACGCATGCACTATCGGAACCTGCCTGTGCGACAGCGCTGGAGGTATTTGCAGCCAATGGTGTGCACGTGATTTTGGGTGAAGGATATGCCCCTACACCAGTAGTTTCGCACGCGGTTCTGGGGTGGAATCGGGATCGTACGGAGGGTTTGGCGGATGCCGTGATTATTACGCCTTCACATAATCCGCCAGAAGATGGAGGTTTTAAGTACAATCCTCCGTCCGGGGGTCCTGCTCCGAGTAGTCTTACGGCTATGATCGAGGCGAGAGCGCGAGAGCTTATGGCATCTGGGTTGCAGGGAGTCAAAAGAATGTCTTTACAGAAGGCATACAATGCTTCTACGACCACGGTAAAGGATCTAATGATTCCGTACGTGGCTGATCTCACTGCCGTGGTGGATATGGAAGTAATACAGGGTGCGGGATTGCAAATTGGAGTAGATCCAATGGGTGGGGCCGCGGTGCACTACTGGGAGCCGATTGCCGAGCGATATGGCTTGTCCATAAGCGTAGTTAATGATCAGGTTGACCCAGCATTCGAGTTTATGCCACTGGACCATGATGGTAAAGTGCGCATGGATTGTTCTTCCAGGTACGCAATGCGTCGTCTGGTTGATCTCAGAGATCGCTTTGATATCGCCTTTGGCAATGATCCAGATGTGGATAGGCACGGGATTGTCACTAAAAGCAGTGGCCTGTTAAATCCCAATCATTATCTGGCGGTGGCAGGTAAATACCTGTTTGAGCATCGTTCGGGCTGGACAAAGAGCGCTAGTTTTGCTAAGACGCTTGTATCAAGCTCTATGATTGACCGTGTTGCTAAGGATCTGGGAAGAAAACTTTTCGAAGTCCCTGTAGGATTCAAGTGGTTTGTAGAGGGGTTACTTGATGGAACATGTGGTTTTGCGGGTGAAGAAAGTGCGGGAGCGTCATTTTTGCGGCAGAATGGGACTGTCTGGACCACAGATAAGGATGGAATCATACTAGCACTGTTGTCTGCGGAGATTCTTGCCCGTACAGGACATGATCCAGGAGAACACTACCAATTGCTTACGGAGCGCTTTGGAGAGCCGGTTTATCGGCGGATTGATGCCCCTGCCACGTCTGCTCAAAAGACTGCACTTTCCAGGTTGTCGTCTGCGAGCGTAACGGCTGATACGCTCGCAGGTGAGGCCATAGAGGCCAAGCTAACTCGAGCGCCCGGCAATAATGCACCGATAGGTGGGCTTAAGGTGATAACGAAAAACGGCTGGTTCGCAGCGAGGCCCTCAGGCACGGAAGATATTTACAAGATTTATGCTGAGAGCTTTCTGGGAGAACCTCATTTGGTTCAGGTTCTGGAAGAAGCTCAATCCATTGTTGATAATGCACTGCTTATCGATGAAGCCACATGAATGAACCCTTACGTTTTGGGACGGATGGCTGGCGCGCTGTGATCGCGCGCGAGTTTACGTTCGCCAATTTGGACCGACTCGCCCGTGCAACTGCCAAGTGGTTAAAGCAATCCGGTAGGAATTCGCCAACCGTGGTCGTCGGTCATGATACGCGATTTCTGGGGCGGCTATTTGCCGAGCATGTTGCAGAGACGCTTGCGGATGAAGGAGTGGCAGTAATTCTTGCAAGCGGTGTTACGCCTACTCCGGCCATAAGCTGGGCAACAAAGGTGTATGGGGCAGATGCGGGGGTGGTAATTACGGCCAGCCATAACCCGCCGGAGTACAGCGGATACAAGATCAAAGCACATTTCGGGGGATCTGCCACATCAGACATGACTGCTGCCGTTGAGGCAGCGGTCGAGCCTTATTCACCGAATCATCGAGAGCGTGGTGGAGGCCATGTGCGTGAAGAAGATATTACGGCCCAGTATGTAGAATTCCTACGAACTCGGTTCGATCTGAGATCTATTCGTTTGGGTATCGTTCACGATCCAATGTATGGGGCAGGGCAGGGAATACTGTCGACATTGCTAGGAGACGATTGTGTGACAGAGATTCATGGTACGATCAATCCCAGTTTTGGGGGCACGCCCCCAGAGCCGATTGAGCGCAATCTTCAAGACCTTATGCAGTGTGTGGTGCAGGAAAAGGCTGCGGTCGGCATTGCACATGACGGAGATGCAGATCGGATTGGTGTGGTTGATGAACTGGGATATACAGTTACCTCTCATATGGTGATGGCGCTGTTGGCCGCGCATCTGCACAAGTACCACGGTATGAATGGCGCGATTGTCCGTACTTTTGCGACTTCCGCAATTCTGGAGAAAATGGGGGCTGCTTGGGGTATCCCGGTAGAGACTTATCCGATAGGTTTTAAGTACGTGACTCCGCGTTTTCTGGAGACGAATGTGCTCGTTGGGGGAGAGGAATCAGGCGGGGTTGCTGTGGCAGGACATATTCCTGAGCGCGACGGTATCTATGTGGGGCTCATACTTCTGGAAATGCTTATGCAGCGCGGGAAACCGCTCACCGCTCTTGTTCAAGAGTTGTTTGATGAATTTGGACCACATGCCTACTACCGTGCGGATGTGCATGCCGAGCAGCAGCCCGAGATTATTAAAACCTTGCGTCGCGCCGGTGGATTAAATGAAATTGCAGGCCGAAAAGTCTATTCGATGGATACGCTTGACGGGTTCAAGCACTTGATGAGGGATGCCTGGTTGCTTGTGCGTCCATCGGGGACGGAGCCCATACTTCGAATCTATGCGGAAGCTCCTACGCGTGATGAAGCGGAAGCATTGGTACGAGATACCCAAGTTAAACTGGGACTGACACTCTAATTGAGCTGTACAGCAAGTACCTGGAAGGTGAATTGATCAGAGGCTGACTGCATTCAGTGTACCTCAATTGTCGTAGTCCATTTTTTCAGATTTGATACAACTTGTCCAAGATTGAAGTGCATATTCCGACCAAGTGGTCCACTTCGTTCGGAATGCTCACATTGAATCACAAAAAAGGGCGATAGTATACATGAGTGGCTCAGTAATGCGTATTATGCGCAGAGAGTATTAAACCAGTTGGTGCAGAGATAACTAAAGGTTTTTCCTGATGATTTTCTCGTACTCATTGCGTCCCATCGGACATGAAGCGAGTCGCTCAAAGTTCTTCTTCAGGAGTTTGGTCTGTCGTGCCATTCTCCCAATTAGATGGTCGTCTAAATCTTTTGGCTTGTTGCCGTGGCTTACGTAAGTCGTTATTCTTGACAAATTCCCGTCTAACGTTCGGTACGTAAAGACAATGTGCTTCCCGTCTACGTCCTTTTCAAATCCTTTCCTCTCGAGGGCAGAAACCACCTTGCGTTTCGCCAAAACCATATTAGATGAGTTGGTATATCTCACTAAGGTGCTTCCTGAATTCCAATGCACCTTGCGTCATTTTTTTGGGATCTCCCAATACGTATCGTCTCCACATTATTCGTAGTACGGAGCAAAATGCATCCTTCAACTCATTCAAGGATACTTCTGAAAGAAGCATGTCCAAATCTTCAGATTCAACAGTGAAATAGTTTCCGCATTCGGACTTGACCGGATGTAACACTGAGCACTCATGCCTTACAAGTATCCTATCTTCATCAAAGGGCACCCTGTGAACTATAATTTTTCGTGGATCCATTGAGACCCGAAGGCCTCGCACATACTCCGTTTTATGGAGCTCAAGATTTGATCGTTGAAAAAAATGCCACGATTCTGTACCCTGCTGATTGTTGGAGAGGAAAACGTTGGGAAGACTGCTGTTTCTTTGCACAGCATCGGATACTGCCTCAGTAAGAATACTCATTGCCTAAATCAAATGATCTCTTGGAGGATCTAAAAGCGTGACGGAGGTGTTGCTTCTTACCGCGTATGTCGTCTCATCAATCGCATTTAGGCTTGGAAAACGAACAACTTCTGCAACATCCATCTTGAGTCGCAATATGGCTCCGTCCGCCATTTTGAGAATGATCGCGTTGTTATCCTCTTTGGTAATCTCCACCACCTCCGCTTCAATGACTTTACCAGTTATAGGGTCCATAATTTGTCTCGTGGTCATCTGGTTGTTAATTAATTGAAAGGTGGGTCTCTTTCAAAACTCCCAAATCGGGGGATTTTTTGGATTTTGGATTTCGGTTTCCGGTTGATGCATCTGAGTAGCGGAGGCGATTTTGATTGGGATTCGTATCTGCCTTGAACATAGAAACATCCCTCTATAGACCTAAAAAAGAGACCGGCCCCTGGAGTTTGTATCTTTTAGAAGCAAAAAATTCACAAAAACCGGAGGTTTCCACATCCCTTGAAAAGAAGATACGAGGTTTTTATATCGCCTGTCAACGGGGATTGTTTCCTTGGGTGGAGGAGGAATTTGGTTTGTTGCCTAAACGGTACCAGAAGTTGTTGTTGGTGTTCGAGATGGTGTGTAGCGGACTTTCTGCCCCGCACCTCGTTCCGTACGCCGGGGCGCCCGCTGGCGTCTCGGGTTTCGCTTGCACGGTCGTTTCTGACCAAGATGGTCTTGAATATTCCGACAACTGCCGGATTGCGAGAGCGACTACTTTCGGACCAACCGCTCCGGTCGATGTACGGTTGGTCGCGGCAGCGGGATGTGCCGAGTGCGTCCACATTTTCCCGTGCGTTCAAGGAGTTTGTGGAGTTTGAGTTACCTACACAAATCCACGAAGCCTTGATTCAAGAGCACTACGCGGATTCGTTGGTGGGCCATATTTCACGGGATTCGACGGCGATTGAGACAAGAGAGAAGCCGATGCCGAAGAAAAAGGCGCCGGAACCGGTGAAACGCAAGCGTGGGCGTCCGCGGAGGAGGACTGAGCCCATACTTCGAATCTATGCGGAAGCTCCTACACGCGATGAAGCGGAAGCATTGGTGCATGACACACAAGTTAAGCTTGGACTGACGCTCTGATTGAGTTGCCCAGTAGATGGTCTACCCACCAGAATCTCGGCAGAATCACATTATTTAGTAAATTCTGTCCGGCGCGCATCTTCTCCTGGATGGATAGTCTGTTTTTTATTCCGCGTTCGACTCCTAAATGAAATGATGACGACATGTCTTGAACCCGGTCGGATCGCACAGGTACGTCAGCGTCGATATCTTATTGAGAAGGTTGCCCGACCCACATCTCCGGGAGACGCGACACTGGTTGATCTATCCTGCGTAGATGATGATGCCCAAGGAGATCCCTTGAGGGTATTATGGGAACATGAGCTTGATGCACAAGTCCTTGAGGATGATGGCTGGTCCAGAGTAGCCGAAAGGGGGTTTGATGATCCAGAGATGTTCACGGCCTACCTTCGCACATTGTCATGGAATTGTGTAACTGCGACCGATCCTCGTCTCTTTCAGGCACCTTTTCGTGCCGGAATCAGGATTGATGCCTATCAACTTGAGCCGCTCCGAAAGGCGCTCAGATTGCCCCGCGTGAATCTGTTCATTGCGGATGATGTCGGGCTTGGGAAGACCATTGAGGCGGGCCTGATTGCACGCGAACTTCTTTTGCGTCGCCGCATTGATCGAATCGTCGTTGCCTGTCCTCCTGCAATGCTGGATCAGTGGCAGGATGAGATGGAGGCCCGTTTCGGGCTTAAGTTTATGATTCTCGATCGGACGTATATGACATGTATGCGGCGGGAACGAGGCTTTTCCGTCAACCCTTGGACCACCCACTCATACTTTCTGGTTTCGCATCGGCTTCTCATTGATGAGACCTATGCATCGGGTCTGCGCGACTGGCTTGGGGAGTTTGCTCCACAGTCGCTATTTATTTTTGACGAAGCGCACCATGCTGCGCCCGCGAGTAGCTCCCGCTACGCGATTGATTCGCAGATTACTCGTGCCATTCGAGACATTGCACCCCGGTTTGAACACCGCCTTTTTCTATCGGCAACCCCCCACAATGGACATTCGAACAGCTTTTCTGCCCTGCTCGAGATCCTTGACCCACAGCGATTTTGCCGGGGAGTGCGGGTACTCAAAACCCATCTCAAGGAAGTTCTGGTTCGAAGGCTCAAGTCCGACATCAGAGAGCTTGAAGGCGGGTTTCCACGGCGCATCGTGATTCAAATTCCAATTGATGGCCTGCCGCCAGATGCTCCTGAGCTTGTGCTGCCAAAGATGCTGGATGCTTTTCGCCTTGAACGGGAAAAGCGTCTCAAAAACGAGACAAGATTTCAGCAGGCCGCAGGCGCACTGGTCATTGGTGGCTTGCAAAAGCGCCTGCTTTCGTCGATTGAGGCATTTGCCAAGACCTTGGTTGTTCATCGAAAAAGCGTAGAACGTGCGCTGAAGGAGGCAGAGAGCCCTTCTGTAATACCAAAATCCGATCAGTCGAACCTTGAACAGCTGACTGCTGGGGAGGAGTTTGATGGGGAATGGGATGACCAGGGAGAGGATCGTCGCGACCAAGGAGAGCATTCGGAGCCAGGCTTTGACGATCTAATGGTCCAGGCAACTTCAGCATCAACGGATGGCAGCCGAGAGGAAACGCGTGAAGCACTGGAGCATGAGCTTACTCTGATTGATAAGATGATCAATATTGCGGAAGCAAGCCGCCACAGTAAAGATGAGCGTGTTCGCGAGATCATTAAGTGGATTGGAATCCATATGTGTCCCCATCTCTCCGTAGCTGACACTCCACAGTGGAATGAACGCCGCCTTCTCATCTTTACCGAGTATGAGGACACGCGTCGCTGGTTACAACGCCACTTGGAAGAAGCAATCGGACATACCGATAAGGCGTCCAGTCGGATTGCAGTATTCACAGGGAGTACCTCCCGGCACAAGCGTGAGGAGATCAAGACTGCCTTCAACAAGGAACCTGCCGATCATCCGCTGCGGATCCTGATCGCAACTGATGCTGCGCGGGAAGGCCTCAATCTCCAGCGCCACTGCCACGATCTATTTCATTTTGACCTGCCGTGGAATCCGAGCCGCCTCGATCAGCGCAATGGTCGTATTGACCGCAAGCTTCAACCAGCTGAGGAGGTCTTTTGCCGCTACTTCATATTTAAGCAGCGGGCGGAGGATCGTGTTTTGGAGGTTCTGATAAACAAGGTCGAGCGTATTCGGGACGAGCTTGGCAGCGTTGCAAAAGTACTAGAGGAACGTCTCACTACAGAGATTGGCCGAGAAGGCATACGCCATGACAGACTGGACAGATTTACAACCGATATTCAGGACCTGTCACTTGATGAGAAACAAAAGACGATTGATGATGAACTTGAGCAGACACGTAATCGTCGGACTGATTTGCAGCAAGAAATAGAGACGCTACGCAGTCGACTTGAGCACTCTCGTACACATATAGACCTTACTTCCCGCAAGCTTCATCAGACATTATCAATGAGTTTGCGGCTTGCGGGTGCTTCTGGAATTACAGAAAAAAATCGGGACGCCGGAGTTCCTCCCTGCTTTTTATTTCCGGCGGATGAACCAGCACTTGCAAACAATCCAGACTGGACTGCGACACTTGACACATTGCGAGTGCGGAAGCAACGGGGCGAGAGCTTTGGAGAGTGGAGGCGCAGAGCCCGTATTCGGGAGGTCACGTTCGAGGACACAGGAAAGCTCGGGGAAAATGCCGTACAACTCCATCTCGAGCATCGAGTGGTCAAGCGTCTTCTTGGCCAGTTTAGTGCACAAGGGTTGGTTCACCACGATCTATCCAAGGCCTGCCTGACAGTGGCTTCGGATGCAATCCCGCGGGTCATTCTTCTTGGCCGGCTTGCCATCTATGGGTCCCAAGCAACTCGTCTTCACGAGGAGATCATACCTATCACCGCCCGATGGACAGATCCCAATGGGCGCAAAAGCCCGCTCGCACCCTATCGCAAAACGGGTGAACAAACAACGCTGAACTCTTTGCAACAGGCCCTCAGCGAAGCCGGGCACTACAGCATTCCCGATCAGGTCAAGCGGCGCCTTGCAGCCTCGGTAAAAGTAGATATTGAGACCCTTTTGCCTCACTTGGAAAACCGCGCGAAAAATTTTGCCGAGCGGGCGAAGAGGCGCCTTGCCGAGCGAGCAGATCGTGAAAAGTCAAGCATGATCCAACTGCTGAAAAAGCAGCGCAAGAGGATTGCCCATGCAGCGAGCAAGTATGACGAGCTGCCGATGTTTGATTTTAGTGACGTGGAGCAGCGTCAGCGGGAAGCTGATCGCCGCGCATGGAAGCGCCGTCTGAGTGACATTGAGAAAGAGTTAGATCGCGAGCCGAGGCGGATCGTTGAGAGCTATTGCGTGCATGCTACTCGTATAGATCCGATTGGTCTGGTTTACCTCTGGCCACGGACAGGATAGATCATGGCAGATCGTATCCATAGGGACCAGATTTTTGCCCATCAGGAATGGCTTGGCTTTGTTCAGCCTGTGGGACTTGTAGTATCTCCGACCGTCATGGTGAAAGCTCAGGTGATTCCTGATCGCAATATTTCTCATCGGCAGCGCGAATTCCGAGAACTGCTCAAAGAGGATCGGAGCAAGGCCACGGCCCGATGGGTTGCATCGAGTCCTCGTGAGATATTTCAGGACTATCTGGAGTGGGAGGAGGGTGATCTTGTTGATGCAACAGATCACTCGGAGGAGCTCGAAATCGCTCTGCCTGAACTGGATGTTGTGCTTTCGCCGACCTGGGCAGTGCCTAGTGAGGATTCACAGTGGACGATGCTTATCCAAGTGGAGGAGAACGGCGTAGATCTGGACAAGCCTCCTGCCAATTCCAAGGGGTGGAATGCCACGCTCCACTCCCGGTTTGAGCGGCTTTTGCGCGAAACTGGGATTCCAACTGGACTCCTTTGTACCAATGAGTGCATCCGCCTTGTATATGCTCCGAAAGGCGAATCCTCTGGGCATGCGACCTTTGAATTTTCGCAGATGGCATTGCCAGCGGGAAGACCGATCCTGTCCGCATTCGAAATGCTTTTGTCGGCGCAGGCACTTTTTATGGGCCCTTTGGAGGCCCGGCTGCCAGCCCTTCTAGCCCAAAGTCGGGAAGCACAGGCGGAGGTCTCCACCCAATTATCCAGACAGGTGCTCACTGCACTCTATGAGCTATTGCGGGGATTTATTGCAGGAGAAGCACGCAGAAGTGGGAGGGTGACAGAGCTTGCTTGGACATTCCCTGATCATCTTTACGGCGGCTTGATCACCACCTTGATGCGGCTCATCTTTATTCTTTATGCCGAGGACAGAGGGTTGATGCCCGATCACTCGGTGTATCAGCAACATTATTCTCTGGGTGGACTGTTCATGAAGCTGCGCGCGGACAAGGCCACTTGGCCGGACACGATGGATCAACGGTATGGCGCGTGGGCGCAGCTGTTGTCATTGTTTCGATTGATCCATAACGGCGGTTCTCACGCCGAGCTCAAGTTCGTAGCACGAAAAGGAACGCTGTTTGACCCGAGACGATTCCCGTTTCTTGAGGGGAGGCCGAAAAGAAGAAAACCCGTACCCCAGGATGGATCAAAGACGGGGATTGATGCAAATACACCGTTGACGGGTAGCGGAGGGAGTGTGCTGGAACATAACAAAATACCCCCCCCCCCCCCCCATTTTTTGCTCTGGCTGCAATATCCCAATGGTTTCCGACGCGTGTGTCTGGAAAGTGTTGGAGTCTCTCATGGTGCTTGGCGGCGAGCGGCTGTCCTACCGTACACTCGACGTTGAGCAGATTGGCTCGGTCTACGAGGCGATCATGGGATTTCGGATTGAGCTCTCGTCTGGTCCATCCATTGCCATCCGCTCTCCGAAGCAAACCGGCGCTGCCGTTATTGTCAACCTGGGCAGATTGCTAGCAGGCGATCAGCGTGCGAAGGAACTCAAAGATCATACGGGCCGAAAGCTGACCGGGAAGGCGGCTACCGAACTCAAAAAGGCATCCACAGTCGAGGATCTGGTGGCAGTGCTGGATAGCGTGATTGATCGCGATGCGACGCCGGATGTGGTCCCTGCTAAAACTCCCATCTTGCAGCCGACGGACGAGCGGCGCCGGTCTGGGAGCCACTACACACCCCGATCATTGACAGAACCGGTCGTAACCGAAGGGCTACGGCCTGTCCTTGAGCGGTTGGGAGAATGTGCCCGCCCCGAAGACATCCTTGGGATTAAAGTACTGGATCCGGCGACGGGATCGGGTGCCTTTCTGGTTGAGGTCTGTCGCCAACTTGCTGAGTATCTGGTAAAGGCTTGGAGTGTTCATGGCGGTTTGCCTGAGCAGCTCGTTGATGGCGACGAACTCCTTCATGCCCGGCGTCTCGTTGCTCAGCAGTGCCTTTATGGTGTGGATCGGAACCCAATGGCGATAGATCTTGCACGGCTTTCGCTGTGGCTCGTCACGCTTGCAAGGAACCATGAGTTTACCTTCATTGACCACGCGCTCCGCCATGGAGATTCACTGGTTGGACTTACACGCAGGCAGATTGCTGGATTTTGTTGGGATGTTGAGGCGAAGAAAAACCAACTTGGCATAGAGCTCGGCTTGGAGGCAGAGGAGATTGGTCAAGCATGTGAGCGAGTTTCTGAGCTACGGCAACTGATCCAGGAGCTTGGCGGCGAAGTTCCTGAGCATGAGTTGAAGGGCCTCATGAAGGAGATGGATGAGGCACTTGAAGATGTTCGGCAGCTTGCCGACCTAATTCTCTTAGCTTTCTTCAAAGGAGGAAAGAAGAGCGAGCGGAAGGCTAACTTGGAAAGGTGTGCAGATCTCATAGTGAGCAGAGATCAGGAGGGCACCATTGCTCGTGCTGCTGCGGAATTGCCGGTCAAGTCGTTCCATTGGGAACTGGAGTTTCCAGAAGTGTTTGATCGCGAAAACCCAGGGTTTGATACAGTTGTGGGGAATCCGCCCTTCGCTGGCAAGAACACGGTTGCCAGCGCAAACCCTACAGCATATCCGCAGTGGCTGAAAGCGCTTCACACCGAGAGTCATGGGAATGCTGATCTGGCAGCACATTTTTTCCGGCGCGTATTCAATCTGTTGCGGAAGGGAGGGACTCTCGGGCTAATTGCTACCAATACTATTAGCCAAGGCGATACTCGCTGGACGGGACTGCGCTGGATCTGTGAACATGGAGGCGAGATCTACCGCGCCCAACGTCGATTTAAATGGCCGGGGCAGGCGGCAGTTATCGTGAGTGTCATTCATGTCATCAAAGGAGAGTATATGGGGCAGAGGATGCTGGATGACCAGAAGGTAGATTTGATCACGGCATTTCTATTTCATGGTGGTGGGCATAGTAACCCGAAAACATTAAAGGAGAACTCAGGAAAGAGCTTTAAGGGGAGTGATGTCTACGGAATGGGATTCACGTTTGATGATATGGGTAACAAGGGCGTTGCCTCGCCGATTTCAGAAATGGAAAGATTGATCCAGGACAATTTGCGGAATCAGGAGGTGATTTTTCCTTATATCGGTGGCCAAGAGGTCAACAAAAGCCCGGTTCATGCCCATCACCGCTATGTCATCAACTTCCGCAACTGGCCGCTTCGCCGCGCGGATTTGGGGATGGCTTGGCGGGATGCTGATGAGGACCGTCAAAAGGGCTGGCTCCGAGAGGGCATTGTTCCTCTGGATTACCCGGACCCTGTGGCTGCAGACTGGTCGGAGCTATTGAAAATTGTTGAGGAGAAAGTTAAGCCGGGTCGAGCCCATCTCACCAAGAATGCAATTGGACGCAAGCGAAAAAAATTCTGGTGGCAATATGGTTCACTAGCCAGCGAGTTATATGCCGCCATAGCTGGGTTTGACCGGGTGCTGGCAATTTCGCTCACAACGTCACATATCCAGTTCGCTTTTCTGTCTCCGATTCAGGTGTTTAGTCACGCGCTCATCATCTTTCGACTCGCCACCTTTGCCGCCTTTTGCACGCTCCAGTCCCGCCCCCATGAAATCTGGACACGGTTCTTCGGATCATCTCTTAAAGATGACCTTTGCTACACCCCCTCCGACTGCTTTCAAACCTTTCCCTTTCCGGTAGGCTGGGAAACGCTCCCCTCATTTGATGCAGCCGGGGAAGCCTACTATACCTTCCGTGCAGAACTGATGAAGAAGAATAAGGAGGGCCTGACGCAAACCTACAACCGCTTTCATGATCCAGAGGAACGCAATCCTCAAGTTGGAAAACTCCGAACATTGCATGCCACAATGGACCGCGTCGTCCTGGATGCCTACGGCTGGACTGACATTCCCACCGACTCCGAATTCCTATTGGACTATGAGATTGATGAAGAAACTTGGAAAAAAAGAAAAAAACCCTGGCGCTACCGCTGGCCCGATGAAATCAACGATGAAGTACTTGCACGTCTACTTGACCTGAATGCTCAGCGCTCAGATGAAGAACGTATCGCCGGGAATAAACAGGACTGAAGCACAAACATGCAACCAAAACCAATTTTCGAGAGCAGCGCCTCCGTGAGAGATTACCTGATCAACGCGTTGCGATTGGATCTGATCGGTCCTTGCCCCCAGGATGAAGTACTCCTGCGCGAGCGACTGCAGTATGCGCCGTCCAAGTGGTATCTGACAGGCTTTCTGGTCCCTGCTGGGGCTCCAGTTGAGCAGCGCGCACAAGATACCGAGGAAGAACTGGACGAGCCGTCTGAGCCCGCGCACGGCGCCGATGATGCAACTATTCCTGAACGGGGGAGTGGGAAACGGGTCTTTTTGCCCTCATCCATGGGGATGAGCGTACTGGTGAACCCTGAGGTCACATGTCTTGATCTTACGCTGACTTGGGGGGACTATGCTCCCGAATCAATGAGCCAGGATGCACCTCAGAGTCAGCCATCCCTGCGCCGCGTTACATCCTGGGCTCGTATACCGCGCTCACAAAGCCTGTCGCTTGACCTTGCATCCGAAAAAGTCGGCCAACAGATTTTGTGCGATGTACCAGAAAGCAATGGTCTCAAGATCGTCTATCTGATTCGAAAAACCACTGTGCAGCAGGCTGAGGGAAGAACACGTGTTCGAGCGGTCTCCCTCTTTGTGGTAAATCAACGGCCATCGGCGGAGAAGGATGACATGCAGGATACCGCATTTGCATTCCAGGTTCACATGATGGTCATGGCCAAGCGCCCCTTCATCGCCCGTTATGATCCGCGTGGGCTTAGCAGCGATGGCTGGGACGATCGCCTCGCAGATCTGCATTACCGGGATGCAGCCGAATACGCAGTCGGTCATAATGTGTCGGTCCGCGCAGAAATCAAAGAGAACCAGTGTTACAGGGTTCACACCGAGTGGATGCCCCAAGCAGCTGTGGAGCGCGTGGAGCCATCCCAAATCCCTACGGTGGAATTTGGGATGGAGAGGCTCGGCAATCTGCAAAGCGCAGAAGCTGCAAAGCAGGCACTGAATTCGCTGGTTGATCAGTATGAGGCCTGGATTGAAGATCAGCGCACGCATGTGCAAAGTTTTTCTGGTGGCCGTCGTGAGGTTGCAGATGAGCTGGTGAGACGGGCTGCCAGGGCAATGAGCCGCATTCAGGCGGGCATTGATCTCTTAAATGACCCCCAGGTACTGGAAGCGTTCTGCATTGCCAATCGGGCTATGGGCGCGGCAGCCCGCCGCCGGATTGCTCAGGAGAAAAATCGAAATCCTGAAGAAGTGAGTCCTCCTGAATGGCGCCCTTTCCAACTCGCCTACATCCTGATGAATCTCTGCGGTGTGGCAAATCCAACGCATGTTGAGCGCAAGATTGTTGATCTGTTATTTTTTCCGACCGGCGGCGGAAAGACAGAAGCCTATCTTGGTCTGGCCGCATTCACACTCGTATTCCGGCGGTTGCGTGCCCCTGAACACTACAGAGGCCTGTCGGTGCTCATGCGTTACACGCTCCGGTTACTCACACTTGATCAACTCGGGCGCGCCGCAGCACTGATCTGTGCACTCGAACTGGAACGCGAACAGATGCCCGAGTTGCTCGGCACCTGGCCATTCGAAATCGCGCTCTGGGTGGGGCGGGCCGCAACCCCGAATTATATGGGAAAAAAGGGGGATTCGTCCCCACATACGGCGCGTGCTAAGACGCTGAAGTTTCAGAGAAACAGCTCGCTTGATCCGCCACTGCCCTTGGATCGTTGTCCTTGGTGTGGAAAGAAGTTCGGAAAATATTCCTTCCGGCTACATCCCAACTCCCATGACCCGACAGCTCTTTATGTGCTCTGTGCAGATCGGAAGTGCGATTTTTCAGGAACACGTCATTTACCGATTGTGGCAGTAGACGAATCTATCTATGAGCGCTTACCAGCGCTGATGATTGCAACTGTAGACAAGTTTGCCGCCATGCCATGGAGCGGTGAAACCGCACGCTTCTTTCAGGGACCGCATCCAGGCAACCCCCGGCCGCCTGATCTGATCATTCAAGACGAGCTGCATCTCATCTCTGGACCACTGGGGACCATGGTTGGATTATATGAGACCGCAATTGACCATCTGTGCCGATCCCATGTTGATGGCAAAGAGGTGCGACCAAAGATCATTGCGTCTACGGCGACCGTCCGCTTGGCCCAAAAGCAGATTCGTGCTTTGTTCGGGCGGTCTACCGTCGAAGTCTTTCCGCCGCCGGGCATTGATCGCCGGAATTCGTTTTTTGCGGAGCAAATGCCGCAAACCGAGGTGAACCCAAGAATTTATCTCGGGATTGCCGCGCAGGGCCGTGGACCAAAGGTGATCTTTCTACGAAGCATGATCACACTCATGGCAGCCGCCCAGGCTGCATGGGATGCTGCTGAGGAGGGTAATCGTCGCAATCCGGCAGATCCCTATATGACCGTGGTCGCCTACTTCAATGCCTTGCGGGAATTGGGAAGTGCGCGCCGAATCACCGAAGATGAAATCCGCTCCCGTCTTCTAAACTATGCAGGCCGTACACGCCTTGATGAATCCACGGGTCTCTTTGTTAATAGACAGATCGGTTTTGAACCCGTGGAATTGACCTCCCGTGTGGGTACAGCTGAGGTCGCCGAGGCCAAGCGTCAGCTTTCCTTAGGTTTCGATGAACGTGATCGCGTAGATGTTGCATTGGCTACCAACATGATTTCGGTCGGTCTTGATATCACACGCCTTGGCCTAATGGTCGTATCCGGTCAGCCAAAGACCACATCTGAATATATTCAGGCGACCAGCCGTGTTGGCCGAGATCCAACACGTCCCGGTTTGGTGGTGACGCTGTTGAATATTCACAGGCCTCGTGACCGATCACATTATGAACATTTCTCATCCTGGCATGAATCCTTCTATCGGGGCGTTGAAGCAACCAGTGTAACTCCGTTCTCGCCGCGCGCCATGGACCGAGGGCTCCCCGCGGTCACGGTATCTCTGGCAAGGCTTGGAATCCCTGAACTGACTCCAATGCTGGAAGCCTGCAAGATTGAAGACTTTAGTGTGCAGACCTCAGCGCTTGCCAAGGCAGTGGGTGAGCGGGCCGATGAGCATACAAAAACGCCTTCTGAGGGTATTACGGAGCACGTCAGAAATCGTGTTCAGAGCCTGATTGATGACTGGGCTCAACTTGCCCACAAAGCAGGACAGGATGGGATGACATTTGGCTACGCGCGTCGGGGCAGCAGAGTCAATACGCCTCTCTTGCGCGAGATGATTGATCCAGACCGAAATCAACTCAATCAAAAACAGCTCCAATTCCGGGCACCCCGGTCTTTGCGCGATGTTGAGCCGGGGGTTCTTCTCGCGATAAAAAGTCCAGAGGGACGAACAATTCAATAAGGGTGATGACTGATAATATTCTGCGTCAGAGTCAACTGATCACAACGTACGGGCCGGGCGCAATGATAGATCTGCCAGAGCGATCAGTGATTATTTCTGGATTGTCCGAATGGTCCCATCAAGGATGTGATCGGATTCAAGAAGCTCGTCTGGCTGACAAGCTCAGGCGACTCTTAGGTGTACACTCACTCGATCTGCGGACACCACCACGTCACGAAGAAGGAAGAAGGAAACTCTCAGCCGTTGGCGCTCGAATTTTTCCAGCCTGGTTTATTGTGAAAGATTCCATTTACTCGCCTCATAATTCCCAGTGGAGACGACAAAGACTGGTGCGCTGGGATCATTTAGACAGATACCATTTTCACGACGATGAGGGTAAACGCAAAAAAGTCGTACCGGTCCGCTTTGTGTGCGGTTGTCGACGGGGGCATATTGACGATCTGGACTGGCGCCGGCTTGTTCATCAGGGGGATACGACATGCTGCCGTCCGCTCTGGCTAGAGGAGCGTGGAACTGGAGCGGGGATCGGTGACATCTTTATCGTGTGCGACTGCGGCAAAAATCGCTCGCTCTACGAGGCTTCAGGGCCAAAGAAAGGAATACTCGGCAGGTGCCAAGGCAAAAGGCCATGGATCGGACCGCATGCACGGGAAAGATGCAGTGAATACTATCGTTTGCTCGTGCGAACGGCGAGCAATGCCTATTTCGCACAAACGATGAGTGTCATCTCTTTGCCGGAGTTTGATGACGGGTTGGCTATTAAGGTCGAAGAGCACTTCAAATCCCTGGAAACGTTAGACTCTGTGGAGATGCTCGAAAGCTTTAGAAGAAATCCCGAGCTTAACGTTGCCTTTGACGAAATTGTAGACAAAGACGTACTTGACGAATTCCGTCGGCAAAAAGGAGGAGGAGATCAGGGGAATCTTCCGGTGAAGCCAGCGGAGTTTGATGTCCTTAACAATGGTAGGGACTTCATTGGAGAGAATGATCCTCGCTCCCGGTTTTATGCCGAAACTCTGCCACGAGAGAGGTGGGATTCCAAAAATAATCAACTCGTCTCTTCAATTGAGAAACTGGTCCTAGTCCATCGCCTGCGAGAAGTCGTTGCACTGCTTGGATTCACGCGGTTTGAGGCAACCACACCTGATAAGGATGGGGAGTTGGATCTGAATGTCATTCGGGCATCTCTTGCAGATGAGGTGACTTGGCTACCTGCAATTGAGAACCGTGGAGAAGGGATTTTTCTGTCGTTCAGGATGGACCAAATTAATCAATGGCTCACACGCCCCGGTGTCCAGAAACGCGGGCAACAAATTCTAAAGGGCTATCGAACGTGGGCAGAACATCAGAACCGTTCAGAAGATGATTTTCCTGGATTGCCCTATATCATGCTTCATTCTCTCTCGCACATGCTAATGACTGCAATTGCTCTTGAATGCGGTTATCCGACCAGTTCGCTGCGTGAGCGGGTATATGCAGGCGAAGGTGGCTACGGGATCCTGATCTATACGGGATCTTCCGATTCGGAGGGAACACTCGGTGGGCTGATTGAAACTGGCCGACGGCTTACGCTGCATATGCAGCGGGCCCTGAGAGATGGTTGTCTCTGTTCCAATGATCCAGTCTGCGCCGAACATTCGCCCGATGCCGTACTTGAAGGGCGCGCGTTGCAAGGGGCAGCCTGTCATGGCTGTCTTTTGATCGCCGAAACCAGTTGTGAGCAACGCAACAATTTTCTTGATCGTGCACTTATTGTTCCAACGATTGGAGAGAAGGATGCCGCCTTTTTTGAGTCTCCAGAAGATGTATTCTAATGGAGTTTGACAGTCTTGCTGCACTTGATCGAAAAGAATTGCTCCAATTGGCAGAGCTATTGGTAGCCGATCAGACATCACCACCTCTTACCGAACTGGCATTACGGAATTACTTGACTAGAGACCATGCCTCACGGGCAGCACAATGCCTTGAAGGCCTAATTCAGCAGAAGATGTCGCCCTCCTATATTGCCCTTCTGCTCCGTGCATTTGCTGCCGGGACTGTGGTTTCCAGTGATGCCCCACCCCCAGTTGAGGTCGTTGTTACGGGCCCCGATGTCACAGCCAGTGCCCGTGATACTGGTGTAGTTGTACGACAGCTATTTCGAAAAGCACGTCAACGAATACTGGTTATAGGTTTTGCGATTCATCAGGGGAAGTCCGTGTTTAAAACATTAGGGGAGCGGCTGGATAGCGACGATGCTGTAGCGGTAACCCTTTGCCTTAATATTGAGCGCTCCCGCGGAGATACTACCTTACGTCAGGATATCATCCGGCGTTTTGCAACTGAGTTTGTGCGGGATGCATGGCCCGGAGTGCGGCTCCCCAAGGTTTACTACGATCCCCGCTCGCTGGCCCCTTCGGGGAGAACAGCCAGTTCAATGCATGCAAAATGTATCGTGATTGACGGCGAGGAAGCATTTGTGACCTCGGCAAATTTCACAGAAGCAGCCCAGGAACGAAATATAGAACTCGGTCTCTTAGTCGATTCTTCAATCATTGCACGCCGGATTGAGAACCACTTTACCACCTTGATTCGGAACAACTCCTTTGCAAGAGTGCCACTTTCTTGATTAATGTATAGAAACGGATTTACTACGATTCGTGTAGAGTTGTTAATTGACTCATGCTTGTCAATAGTTCTTTGATGCCAAGACAATTCGTTTGAAAATCAAGTTCCATGGGCACTTCTCCTTTGCTGCAAATTGTGTAGATATTGCAAGTGTATCCTGCCGGGGTGGTTGCTGGCGTGGGCTGCTATTGGTTGTCTATAGCCTGTGCTGTGCTTCAGTCTGCTTCGGTACGGATATACAAGACGGGGAGAAGCTGTCCAGCCTAAGGTTTGATGAAAAACGAACGCGTGTTTCACTAGACCTAGTTTTTCAAACGAATTGCCATTGAACACCGGCTGGGGTCAGTTGGCCTAAATGTTGGATTACAAATATCGTGAGGTGATCTAGGTCAAAGCGGCACATTACGAGTCAGCGGAATTGTGTGTATGGGTACACCGAAATGGCTAAATCGTGTCTGCCAGAAAATACCTAACCCAGCCAAAATAGGTGTTTTATGGCTGATACGAGACAGAAATCTGCCAAGGTTTGAGGGATAAAGGGCAGTTACGCTATGGTGCATAAGAATGTCCACAGTGCGCGGAATGCGCGATTGTGAGCGGAAATCGGGACTAGCTTTTCCTTTCCCACTTCGACCGGGAGTTTGAATGGCAGGTCGTCCTCCAGCTCGGCACGCCAGAGCCGCTCGCCCTCGAACATGGGCAGATTCGGCCGGTCCGCCATATGCTTGGGCATCTGGACGATGATACCGTCTCCAGCCGGGGTGCACATCGGCTCGTCCAGGGTCTAGGCCCGAATGATGGTCTTGTAGGATTTATCGATGTCGGGCGGAGCCGAGATGGTTTTCCAGTTCGCGGGGTGATCGTCGGAATGGGTCAAGGGCTAACTTAGCGGCCATAGAGTAGAAGCTAACCACCCACGAGGCGTTTTACGAACTCCACTATTAGCCAGAAGAAGGATGCAAACAGTACGTAGAGCTTGAGGCAAAAAAACCGGAGAGGCCAATCATCAAGGTGTGGCGGCTTCTCTACGTCTTCTTCCAGGTCAGCCTTCCCCTTTTTCGATTCCAGTTCATCTTCTTTCTTGTATGTCCAGTTTCTAATTTTCGTGGCCGCAACCAAGTATTGCAGCACATCGAAAGTAAAGTACAAGACAATGCACACCAGTGCCGCCGTGATAGGCCACGGGAACGTGACATCCTCGCTTTTGAAAAACCAGCATATGGCAGCCGCGGCGAAGGCCAGTTTTCGACCTTGTTCCGTTAACGCTTTGGTGTAGAAGTCGTAGGACTCCCAGAGATCCTTAATCCTCATAGGGGTATTTGCTTCAGGTGCACCGGTTTCTCATAAGCAGCCCGGCATACACCTGTATTTCACCTAGTGGACTTACGAACCTTTGGTGCCGGAGTTATTTGTGCTGGAGGGTCTGGGCTTGCGCCTAGGCTTTCTCTTGCTAACCGCGGCTTTCAATCCTAGGGGTCGCACGGGATCGTATCTTTTTGCCGTCATTTTGTTTTCTAAAGTAGATTTAGTTTACTTACGGCCAGACAACCAAATGTGTGCAATATATGTTCCTGGAATCAAGATAGAATTATTGTCCATGCGGCCTTTCCACCCCCGGATGACGGAAAGGCCGCAGATGGGGCAAGTACTCGGGCGGTGTCGGGACAGTTTTTCAACCCTTCAGGCGGGCGGGAAATGATAGATGAAGCGGGCTGGGATAATAGCGGGCATCCTATCTTGATCGATAGCCAGATGGTAGGCTACTCTGCCTAATCAAGTCGAACCGCTCCTAGAGTGGCCGTCATATCTCCCTCGACACAGCCACGGTTGTCACTGCCCTGTACTTGACCAGTCGCATACAAAGCATGGCCCAATAATAGTAATTCCGGCAGCCTGGAATCCCGAGTGACGTAGTAGCGCCGGCAGGAAGCTCGCAGTCGGCGAAGGAGGCATTCTGCCGGTGGCTCTTCGCCTCAAGCTGAACGAGCCGGTGCTGGATCTTGATTTCGCAGGCCTGTCACCTGGATGTGCAGGCACGAGCGCGGAGTTGGCGTGCGCTGGTCGGCAAGGATCACGAAATGACGCCCGAAATGGCGGCGCGGAATGCCGGTTTCGCGAATGCAACATATTGCCAATTTTGTTGCACTCAGGCCGCCACACGATGTGCACGGGGCTGGAACGAGCTAAATTCCGGCCCGTCCGCCTATATGTGCGGGCGGCCGCACACATGCGTCTAAAACCTCCCATAAGTTCCAAAATCGGGCCGGAATACGACACAGGCGGACTTCAAGTGCCCCTAGAGGAGCAATCTGGCAGGGTAAATCATGTCCGGATGCATCCAGGTGCGATGAAGGCAGCGAGCACGCCGTGGGGGGAGCCTGTATCTGGCTCAAAATGCATATTCCGGTCGATCTCGACCAACTGTTCTAGTTGAAGCCGACTACTTTTGGTTGATTGTCGGAATGACAGAGAGCCGGATTAGCCACCCTCCGGGACGATGATGCGAGCCATAAATGTGGGGACTTCCGACAATTCGGAAGGTTGGACCCTGTCGCCGACCCCGTGGCACTCCGCAAGAGAGTACACCAGTTCGAAAAACTAGTTATCAGCGAACGGTACCACAATAATTTCATCACAAGCTCCGTTAGGTCGACCTCACAGTAGCGGCCTTGAGGTTCGCTTGATCCATCATCTGCACCTTCCGCAGAATGGCGACTCAGTTTATCGCCCGCACTCTGCTATGCGCTTCCGAACGCGCTCTTCGCTCAACTCGGACTGGTGCAGTTAGCCCCAGAACCGAACCGCTAATATCCATTGAACCGCCGTGTACGGACCCGTATGCACGGTGGTGTGGGAGGGAGGGGGCCGCGAGGCCCCTCCCTAT
>MPNB01000051.1 GCA_002238805.1 Rhodothermaceae bacterium bin80
TTCCCTCCTGCTCCGGCCCCACAAAGGTCTCAATCACATACGGGGCATACCCATATCTGGCCTCAAAGTCGGACGGCAAGCGCCGCAGCACCCGGCCCAACGCGTGACTCGCCAAGTTCTTGCAGAACACATCTGGACGAA
This sequence comes from Rhodothermaceae bacterium bin80, assembly GCA_002238805.1. GTDB lineage: Bacteria > Bacteroidota > Rhodothermia > Rhodothermales > Bin80 > Bin80. The sequence goes on from MPNB01000051.1 coordinate 142, forward strand.
TCAGAAAACGGCTCAGGTTCACCACATAGTTCAAATTCTCCGCCCGCTTTGAATGATCCCAGGCCATCCATTCATCCCGTGCCTTGAGATACAACGCCGCCGCAGAAAAACCGACCACCCCCAGTTCGCCATGAGCACTGCGAATCAGGTACCGAAGCTGGGCACCCGCAAACGTTGTGCTCCCCTGAGGATGCTCCGAATCCAAAAGCGTATTCCAGATCGCCCGATCCTCCGAATTTGTCACCAAGATGACTTCCAAATCCTTGATCTGACCTACTTCCGTCGGAACATCCACGGCCTTCGGAACCGGTTCTTCTAATAGACGGGGACCGTGGACAAACGAGGCTGTTTGTCGCTTCGGAAGAGAAAAGTACCCCTCCGATTCCAGTAACACCAATGCCTTCATGCAACCCGAAAGACGGGCGCCGCCCCGCGCATTTACAAAATTGAACTGCTCACATACAATCCGGCCCAAAGCCCGACGACTCTTGTCCTGATGAGCCGACACCGTTGCCGACAAGGACGGAAGAGCATTACGAAGGACGGTAAGTATCGCTGACTGTGCTTGCATATTGCTAAGTGACTGTGCTTGTATATTGCTAAGCTAAACAATAAATAAGCCGTTGTCAGGTCACTAGTCAATGAGCAGGGCAGACCTAGCGTAGTGCATCACTACCTATCCTCAATAGGACGGAGGGGACAGGATGGGACACCCCATTTTTCCTCACGATTTCGGCAAAAACCAGACCCTCTGCCGCACCCTTTCGACCCTTTGGCGTACCTTGTGCCAGCCACAGATGTGCAACGCATGACCAAAGGCATTTTGCTGTGCTCTGGACATAGGTCGCGCATAGCCGTCCGGCCGCACTTCGACGAGTCCACAGGCGATGGCCAGTTCCATTATGGAGCCTCGCATATCGGGGTCCAGCAACCGCACATAGCCTTCGTATACATCATCTGTAATGCGGTGATTTTCGGCCACCTGCTGGGCGGTTTGTTCGAGCTGTCCGTGGAGGTAGAAGGTGGTCTTCTGATGGTACAGGTAGACGGCTTCGGCCCATAGCTGATCGCGGTTGGCATTGAGGTAGTCCAGGATTGTTTTGGGTTGTCCGCCGGATGCCTAGACGGGTACTGGCTAAGAGGCTTCAGTCCGTGGGGTTAGACAAATACCGGAACGGGTTTTCAGTTACCATGCACCCCTCAAAACTCAAAAATCCTTTGAATGGCACCACGCCCTCCAAGCGGGATGTGTGCGGGAAAATTCTGCTGTTGGAACAAGTACAAAAACCTTCGCTTGAATCTATTCCATATCGTTCACGAATGCCAAGTTTAAACTAATTTTGACATTGACTCGTCCTTGTCGTGCGCCTTTCCACGGCGCACGACAAACTTGGGTTACGCATAACAAATAGGAGATAAATGCCTCGAACGAAGCTCTAGTTTATGGCAAATCCCGGGGATTATCCTAAATTACCATCGAGTCATTCGGATGCAACTCAACATTTGCAGGAACAAGCCCCGAAATTAAAAAGGCCTCCAGACGCCGAAATCAGACAAATAGGTCGAAATACGACCAAACCCTATTGTAAGGACCCCGTAGAAACACTCAAATCAATGAACCCTTATTTTTCATGCGACACAACTCGGAAGACATTTGTTTACTAGGTCTGGTGAAGGGATTTTTTGACTTAGTCATAGTAGTAGGATATCCTGCTATTGATCAAATTGTTGATGATGTCCGCCTTGCTACGGAACAGGGAGACTCCGAGGCACAATACAATCTGGGTTCATGTACTTGAATGGTCTGGACGTACCAGGGAGCGATCAAGAAGCCGTCAAATTGTACCGCCTTGCTGCGGAACAGGGATTTGTCGAGGCACAATACAATCTGGGGGTCATGTATGCCAATGGTCGGGGCGTGCCAAAGAGTGATCAAGAAGCCGTCAAATGGTTCCGCCTTGCTGCGGAACAGGGAGACGCACAGGCACAATCCAATCTGGGGCACATGTACTTGGAAGGTCGGGGCGTGCCAGAGAGCGGTCAAGAAGCCGTCAAATGGTTCAGCCTTGCAGCGGGACAGGGAGACGCTCTGGCACAATACAGCCTAGGGGTCATCTACGAAGGCGGTTGGGGCGTAGTTCAAGATGACCAAGAAGCCGTCAAATGGTATCGCCTTGCAGCGGAACAGGGATTTGCCGAGGCACAATCCAGTCTGGGGGCCATGTATGCCAATGGTCGGGGCGTGCCAGAGAGCGATCAAGAAGCCGTCAAATGGTATCGCCTCGCAGCGGAACAGGGAGACGCACGGGCACAATCCAATCTGGGGGTCATGTATGCCAATGGTCGGGGCGTGCCAGAGAGCGATCAAGAAGCCGTCAAATGGTATCGACTTGCTGCGGAACAGGGAGACGCACGGGCACAATCCAATCTGGGGCACTTGTACGCTGATGGTCGGGGCGTGCCAGAGAGCGGTCAAGAAGCCGTCAAATGGTTCCGCCTTGCAGCGGAACAGGGATACTCCGAGGGACAATTCAATCTGGGGATCATGTACTTGAATGGTTGGGGCGTGCCAGAGAGCGATCAAGAAGCCGTCAAATGGTTCCGCCTTGCTGGGGAACAGGGATACTCCGATGGACAATTCAATCTGGGGATCATGTACATGAATGGTCGGGGCGTACCAGAGAACTATCAAGAAGCCGTCAAATGGTTCCGCCTTGCTGCGGAACAGGGAGACGCACAGGCACAATCCAATCTGGGGCACATGTACTTGAAAGGTCAGGGCGTGCCAGAGAGCCGTCAAGAAGCCGTCAAATGGTTTCGCCTTGCAGCGGGACAGGGATACGCTCTGGCACAATACAGCCTAGGGGTCATCTACGAAGGCGGTTGGGGCGTAGTTCAAGATGACCAAGAAGCCGTCAAATGGTATCGCCTTGCAGCGGAACAGGGAGACGCACAGGCACAATCCAACCTGGGGCGCATGTACGCCAATGGTCTGGGCGTGCCAGAGAGCGATCAAGAAGCCGTCAAATGGTATCGCCTTGCTGCGGAACAGGGATACGCAGAGGGACAATCCCATCTGGGGTATATGTACTTGAACGGTCGGGGCGTGCCAGAGAGCGATCAAGAAGCCGTCAAATGGTTCCGCCTTGCTGCGGGACAGGGATACGCTCTGGCACAATACAGCTTGGGGATCGTGTACGAAGGCGGTTGGGGCGTAGTTCAAGATGACCAAGAAGCCGTCAAATGGTATTGCCTTGCAGCAGAACAGGGATACGCTCTGGCACAATACAAGCTGGGGCACATGTACGCCAGGGGCGAAGGTGTACCAAAGAATTATGTAGAAGCCTATGCATGGAGTAGTCTCTCTGCCTCGCAAGGAAATGTTGATGCAACTGAGCTAAAAGATTCACTCCTATCAGCTATGACATCCGCTCAAGTAGCCGAGGCGAAGAAGCGGTCATATGAGATATTCGGTCGAATCGAATCTGGAAATCTTCAGCAATGAACCTCAATGCAAGCTTGTTATGTCAATAAAGGGCGCCTTTCCGTGGCGGGTGTGTGCCAAGAGATACACGGAGATGAAGCAATGATTAACCAAAATGCACTGAATTGTGCAGGGGAGGAGGGATTCTCTACCATTTATGCAAGGGCGTGGTAGAGTCGGACGCCGCGCCCCCCTGACCCACCACACCTGACACCCACTCCGTAAAATCGTCAGGTTAGCACAAAACTCAGTATTATTTGTCGAACAGTATGACTATTCCTGCATGAAGGATAATATTCTGGACTCGTAGGAAACAGCACCTGCCGGATTGATTGCCTGACCCTCGCAGCGGTTGGTATTGCGATCAGTATTGGTTACGGTGCGATTCGCCGTCTGCAACGGATATTCCGAAGCTATGGCATACATGCCGGGTATATAAGCTCTCCGCTTTGCCGCTCAATAATTTATGAAAAATGACGATTAACAGACACACCGTGACTTGGCTTTTAGCGTTCGCCTGCATGCTCTTCTATACCGCAGCAGAAGCGCAGACTGGCGAGTTGTTCAAGGACTTGAAGTTTCGCTACATAGGCCCATCACGCGGGGGGCGCGTAACAGCAGTCACTGGCCATAAGGCTGATCCAGGCACGTTTTATATGGGGGCAACCGGTGGTGGAGTCTGGAAGACGACAGATTATGGAGTAAGCTGGGAGAATATTTCTGACGGATACTTTGAGACAGGTTCCATAGGATCTATTGATGTAGCGGACACCGACCCCGACATCGTATATGTAGGGACGGGATCAGACGGTATCCGCAGCAATGTGATTATCGGCCGGGGCATGTACAAGTCAACGGATGGAGGCGAGTCTTGGGAGCATATAGGACTTCGGGAGGCTGGCCAGATTGGTTCCGTGGTCGTGCATCCAACCAATCCACAAGTGGTGTATGTAGCGGCGTTGGGCAACCCGTTTGGTTCTAATCCACAGCGCGGTGTGTTCAAGTCGGTTGACGGCGGTAAGAGTTGGGAGCACGTACTGTTTGTATCGGAGAGGACGGGAGCAGTAGATATTGAGCTTGCACCGGGTAATCCAGAGATTGTGTACGCCGCGTTATGGCGCGCAGAGCGCAAACCGTGGACGATTATTAGTGGGGATGATGGTAGCGAGAACGGTATCTATGTTTCACGCGATGCAGGTGAAACCTGGTACAAAAGTACAGAGGGCTTACCACAAGGTCTTATTGGTAAAATTGATTTTGCAGTAAGTCCGGCAGATCCAAGTCGGGTGTACGCACTGGTGGAAGCAGTCCCGGAAGAGGAAGGTCTCTACAGATCCAACGACAATGGGGCTACCTGGCATGTGATAAGCACAGAAGGATACCTTATGACACGTCCTTTCTACTACACCAATGTGGATGCGGACCCGACAGATGCCGATATCGTGTGGGTTAATAACCTCGCGCTTTGGCGCTCTGTAAATGGTGGAGAAGAATGGTCACGTGTGGGCACACCGCACGGTGATAACCACGATATGTGGATCAATCCGGATGATCCACGAATTATTGTACAGTCGAACGATGGCGGGGCGAACGTGACTAGGGACGGTGGACGAACATGGTCAACCCAGCACAATCAGCCCACAGCGGAGCTCTATCAGGTCGACGTAGATGAGCGGTTTCCTTATTGGGCTTATGCTGGTCAGCAGGATAATACCACGGTTGCTGTCCCAAGTCTACCCCCGGATTCACGCCCGGGCGGCCCGACTGCGTACTGGGAAGCCATCGGGGGCTGCGAAACCGGCCCATCTGTCCCTAGTCCAGTAGATGCTACAATCGTTTACAGCAATTGCAAGGGCAGATTCAGTCGGTATAATCGTGCGACAGGCCAGGAGCAGTCATACTATGTTGGAGGGGTCAACATGTATGGTGTCAATCCACGTGAGTTACCGTATCGATTCCAGCGTGTTGTTCCCATTGAAATTTCACCGCATGATGCTAATGTGATATATCATGGGTCGCAGTATGTCCACCGCACTATGGATGAAGGACGCACATGGGAGACGATCAGTGGCGATCTGACTGCTTTCAGACCTGAGCGTCAGGTAATCAGTGGAGGTCCAATCACGCGGGACATTACCGGAGAGGAGCACTACAGTACACTATATGCAATTGAGGTGTCTCCGGTGGAAGCAAACGTGATCTGGACAGGAGCAAACGATGGTCCAGTACATGTGACGCAGGATGGTGGAGATACATGGACGGAGGTTACTCCACCCGGAATGCCTCCCGAGGGTCGTATACAAACCATTGATCCTTCACCGCACGCAGCCGGCAAGGCCTACGTAGCGGGATATCGATATTTACTGGGGGATTTTCGACCGTACATTTATCGGACGACGGATTTTGGAGCAACGTGGACGCTATTGACAGATGGTATGAATGGAATCCCCGAGGATTTTCCGACGCGTGTGATTCGCGAAGATCCTGGTAAGGAAGGGTTGCTTTATGCAGGAACAGAGTTCGGATTATTCGTGTCTCTGGACGACGGCATTACCTGGGAGGGATTCCAGCAAGGTTTACCCGTGACCCCGATTACCGACCTGAAAGTTCATCGCGAGGACCTAGTCGTTTCGACCATGGGGCGCGGGTTTTGGATTTTGGACAACATCACTGCACTACACCACGTAACCCCCGAAGTCATCAATTCGGAGGTCCACCTCTTTCCGATACGTGATTCATACCGGGTGAGATATGGTTCGGGCGGCGGTAATGCTGCTCCCATGTATCCCAGACCGGGCATGGTCATTGATTATTATTTCAAGGAAGAACAGATTGGCGAGGTTTCTTTGGAGATCGTAAATGAAGAGGGGGAAGTTGTTCGAGAAATTGAAGCTGAGGAACTTCAACCCGAATCGGCTGCTACTCAGGGAATGCGTGGTCCGATTCCACGGCGTTCTGCTGCGACAGTCATACAGCGTGGACCAGGAATGCACAGATATACGTGGAATCTGCGTCATGATGGGTTCGACATGCCGGATAGGGGAGGCAGTTTGTCTGGCCCAGTGCTTCCCCCGGGTATGTATACTCTGCGCCTGCACGTGGATGGAACCACATTCTCGCAGGAAGGCGAACTGCTTATGGATCCGCGTGTAGCCGCCGACAATGTTAGCGTAAGTGATCTCCAGGCACAATTGGACTTTAGCTTGGAGCTGATGCAGGTTCGTGTCGACGCGGCGGAAGCCGTTCAGCGTATTGAATCACTGATGGAAACCTCGGCAGATGAAGCGCACACGGAGACACTCAAAGGATTACACGCATTACTCGTAACGGCGGTGGGTGACAGCTATCCTCAGCCTATGCTTATGGATCAACTAAGATATCTGTCTGGTTTTGTTTCTCGGGGAGATTATCGCCCTGGGCAGGATGCATATGACCGCCTTGCACAGCTGCAGGAGGAGCTTTCTGCAATCGTCAAGCAACTTGATGCGTTTTAAGGCCGCCACGAATTGTACAGTAAAACGAACATCGCTGTCGTATCGGCGAGCAGTAATCAGTCCAATTGCTTGGGATACACGCTTGAGTGCGCCCGTAAAGTGTCCAATGTCATGCTGTTCGGGCGTATTGTAAGTAATCAAATTTGGTTGTGACTTAACAGGTTGGATATCATCATGAAGGAACCCCTACGAATAGCTGTTATTGGGGCAGGGCGTATAGGGAAGATGCACGCGGAGCACATTGCCTATCACGTGCCGCGTGCAAAGCTTGTATCGGTAGTCGATCTACGAGAAGAACTGGCACAAGCCTGTGCAGCTGCCTGTGGAATTGGCGATTATGGAACGTCTGTCTCAAATATCCTGGATCGGAGCGATGTAGATGCGGTCGCAATCTGTACTTCAAGTACAACTCACACCGAAATCATTGAGGCTGCCGCCGGTGCAGGCAAACACATTTTTTGCGAAAAGCCCATCGACTTAACACTGGAGCGCATAGACAGCGCTCTGGAGGCGGTACAGTCAGCAGGTGTTCTATTCCAGGTGGGATTTCAGAAACGCTTTGATCCCAGTTATCAACGTATTCGCCAGGCGATAGATAACGATGAGATCGGTATACCATATTCAGTGCATATTGCCAGTCGGGATCCCGAACCACCACCGATAGAGTTTCTTCGCACTTCGGGTGGGTTGTTCCTTGATATGACCATACATGACTTCGACATGTCCTGCTTCCTGATGGGGCATGACGTTTTGACGGTTTACGCCGCCGCGGCTGTCCGGGTTGATCCGGCCATCGGCGCTATCGGAGATGTAGATACTGCTACCATTGTGTTGCAGTACCGGGATGGTACACTGTTAACCATCGAAAACGGTCGGTCATCAGCGTTTGGCTACGATCAACGTGTAGAGGTTTTTGGAAGCAAGGGGAGTATCCGAGTTGATAATTCTTATCCGAACACTGCAATTTTGTCGACCGGGGACAGCGTCCGCAGGGATGTACCGTACCACTTTTTTCTGGACAGGTATAAGGAGGCATACATTGAGGAATTGCGGGCTTTTACCGAAGCTATTCTGGATGGTAAGCCGTCTCCACTCTCGGGAAGAGAGGCCAGGATGCCAGTTGTCATTGGTTTGGCTGCTAAGCTGTCACTGAAAACCGGGCGGCCCGTGGAGATTGCGGAGATCGCTCCCATTATTTGACATGACGAACATTGCGGCAGTTCTTGGAGCTGAGGCGGATAATTTGCTCCGGCATCGGTGCACACATGTACCTGAATCGGCTATCAAAGCTTCTGGTTTGCAACGTTTGGAGTCCATTGCAAATAACTCAGATCGGTCTCCCCAAGTACTGGCTGCCCTGCAAACGCTATACGGTGCAGGCCGCTTGGGAGGGACCGGATACCTGAGTCTACTTCCCGTGGATCATGGGATTGCTCACACGGCTGGCATGGTCTTCGCCCCCAATCCAGCATATCTGGATCCAGCTACTATCCTCCAACTGGCGGAAAGTGGAGGTAGTAGCGGTCTCGTGAGCACATATGGGATTTTGGGAGCAATCGCCAGAATGCCTCGGCGAAAGGTGCCACTGGTACTTAAGCTCAATCACGATAATCAGTTTACCTGGCCCGCACAATACGAAAACATTCTCTTTGCCCGTGTACGCGAAGCTGTACAAATGGGCTGTATAGCTGTCGCGGCTACGGTGTATTTCGGGGGGCCGGGGGCACGCCGTGAGTTGCAATTAGTGTCATCTCTATTCGCTGAGGCTCACAGCGTGGGTATGGCGACCATTTTGTTCAGCTACTTACACCCAAAGGCCCTTCAAGCAGGGGGGAAGGATATAATATTTTCGGTGGATCTGACTGCCGAGGCGAACCATCAGGCGGCTACCGTACAGGCTGATTTGATTAAGCAGAAGCAACCGTTGTGGACAGGCGGGGCGAAGGCTTTAGGGGCAGATTATGGGCGCAGTGATGAGCGAATCTACAGTGAATTGTCGTCTTCGCATCCCATTGACCTTACCAGGTACCAAGTCTTGGCCAGTTATGCTGGGAGCGTGGGCTTAATCCATTCGGGAGGCGCCAAGGGGGAGAATGATATAGCTCAAGCTGTTCGTGCGGCTGTGATCAATAAGCGGGGTGGCGGCACGGGGCTTATTGCGGGCCGCAAGGCTTTTCAGGTGCCCTTGCTAGAGGGGGTTCAGCTCCTGAACGCAATCCAGGATGTTTACCTGAATCCCGAGATCACGGTCGCGTGAGTGTGGGGTTCAGGCCGATCGTGGCGGGAGTTGCATATTCCACAGAAAAACTTCCTCCGTATCTATATCCAGATTCGACGTCAAATGACGTACCAGATCGCTGAAATGGCGCAAAAGATACAGACGCAACTGATGACCAGACGCTCCAGATTCTTGAAGCAGGTGATCAAGCTGTGAAAAATCATCGGAAAGGATCATAGATCAGTCGGAAATGGTTAATGTGAATCAGTTGAATCGCTCAACCCCATCATAAACCAGTTCGCAAAAGATCAACTAAATCCGGGACATCCCCATGCACTAATTCAGTCCTGCCACCGTTCTCTTCTTTTGTGGAAGTTTGACTTTTATCACAACTACCGCAGTAGAGCACAAAACAAAAAGGGTATCCCCTCAATACGTCAAGGGATACCCTTTTTGCTATAACACAAGCTACTATTTCACAAGCGTCATTTTACCGCTAAGATGATACCCGGCAACAGCTAACCGGTAGATGTATGTGCCAGAAGACAAGTCGGTCGCATTAAAAGTAGCGGTGTACTTGCCAGCAACTAGGTGCTCGTCAACGAGTGTAGCAACCTCCCTACCCAGTACATCATAGACCTTTAGAGTAGCCAAACCCGCATCTTTTATTTCAAACTCAATATTGGTCTGAGGATTGAACGGGTTGGGGTAGTTCTGCGACAGGGTAAACCCATCTGGAATCTCAGTCGGATCTCGGTCAATACTCGTGACCATGCCCCGCATGAATTTCTTATACACGAAACCCCGGTTAAGCGGTTCAGCATTATCATTAGTGATCCAGACACAAGTATCATCGCCCTCAACACGACTCACCGCTTGAAGTGCTCCCCATATGCCTACGTAAGCATAAACTCCATCTTGCGAAAACCCGATGGAACGAGCATCTCTGTTCTCGCCTGCACCACAGTAATTAAATGGCGAATCAAACTTGAGGCTATCAACAATTACATCCTCGGCTTCAGGATCAAGCGCATACCAAGTTATCTCGCTGCCAGGACGAAAAACAACATCATTGTCATCAGGTGGCTCAATTAATCCTGAGTGACCTAGCCAGATTTGCCCAGTAGTGGGATGTCGAACACTTGAAGTGGCGACAAGCCCCTCATGAACCAGCCCCAACGAATCATATGAAGAAAATTCGTCGGCACGATGGTACTTATACGTACCACGATGGGTAAATGCCGACCAGTATACAGAATTCCCATCAGCGCTGACCTCCAAGGTACGTCCAATACCTGGGGAATTCAGGGATACAATGCCAAGAAATCGAAAATTGGGGTCGAGTATAGAAATTGGGGCAGATGAAGCTACCGGAGCTACATATATATTCCCGGCTGCATCAATTCCTGGAGCGGCCGGAGAACCAAACGGAAATTCGATCCTATTCATGACCTCCCCGGTTTTATGATTGAGCCGAACCATTAAGCTAGCAGTACTTCCCAACACCACAATAATGTCTCCATTATGGTCGGCCTTAATTCCTCGAATATCGACCCTAGGAGCATCCCAAGAAATGCTATCCATTATGGCGTTACCCTGGGCATCTACATATTTGAGGGCAGTGATAGGATCCATCGCTCTGGTGCCATCGGGATTAAAGACATGGATGGCCGAATTCGAAACGTTGTCCCCATCAGCGTTTTTCAACGTGTCACCGCTGGCAAGAGTTAGAAATTCAGGATAGTATTGTGAAAGCCAAACCTTGCCTTCTGCATCCACGGCCAGCCCATGAGCTCCACGCCAGAATGTACTCGAATCGGGGAATACGTCCCCGTTAATCCAATTCTGCGCGCTAGCAGAACTGCTAGCAAGAAGAAGGGCTGCGAATAGTACAGTTTTGCGAATCATGGTAACAAGAAAGTTGGTTAAGAGTGTGCGTGCGGAAAGTGATGCTCCCCGCGCCAAAAAGAAAAATCTTCATGCTCAGTCGCGTGTTGTAATACGAATGATGCCAGCAGCAACCGTTTCGGTTGAATTGGTCGCAGCATAAAGTTGCCTTTGCGTGCCCCATGCAAACCTCCGAGCAGGCTGGGTTAAAACGCCAGGATACAGCGACTGACCAACTCCATCAGAATCCACCACGACTACAGGGTCAGTAGCATCTGTTCCAATGAATAAATGTCCCGCGGCAGAAAATGCTAGGGCGAACGCCGTCGCTCCATTAAATGAAGTCATATCAAAGACTTCCTCCGGTGCTCCTAAGATACCACTAGAATCTATCCTAAAGCGCCAAATCTTACTGTTTCCATTCTCGGTCGCCGCTAGGTACAGAAAATCACCGAACAAAACGATATCCTGGACATCAGCATTGAACTCATAACTTCGGATGGTTTTATCTGGTGAGATCCCGTAAAGTTCCGCATTATCGCCTGCAGCCCATATTTGGCCACTATTATCAATTGCAATTGTGCTTAATCTGACAGCATTGTTCGGAATTACAGCAAATACTTCAGGGTTCGTTCCACTTCCCTGAAATCTAAAAATGGCTCGAACAAATCGAACGGCATACAAATAGTCGTCTGCTCCAAACGCCAAGTCGGCCCAAAAGAATGTGGAACTAATAAATTCACTACGCTCCCCGTCTGGAGATATCCGAATGATGCCAACCGGTATACTGAACGCCACCAGGGAAGCATATAAATATCCCGACGGATCCGTGGTGATTCCATATATATCTTCAAAATCCCGGATGTCACCAAATTCAATAAATGGAGGGTCCAGTCCGTAAGAGACACTATTACTGAAGTTTTCAGCACCAATAACCACGAGGCGAAGTTTCAATTCAGGCTGTGGACTATTTGGAGCGACCATACGAAGCTGTGTGGACGAGGCCTCAACTACATCCGCACGAGCATCGCCGAAGTATACCAGATTGTCGGTGGTCTGTGTTGAAAAATTTTGACCCGTGATCGTTACTATATCTACTCCGGCCAAAGCCCTGTCCTCAGGGATCACATCCTCAATGACCGGATCAGGAAAACTGGTGCGGTTTGGATCGTAAATGCTTGGCGCCGTTCCCGAGTCACAGCCCAGTAACAGTGCTGTACACAGAATACCGCCAATAAGCAGGGCACAACATCCCTGCCTATAGCGAAAATCGTACGGCAAGACGTTGTACATTTGATAAAACTCCAAAATCGGTGAATGAATAGTCTGCTCCGAATCCGAATCTTCTGAGTGACTGTTTCAGCCCCAAACCAACACTGAAACCCTGTTCATCGGTTGGAAAAGCATAGCCTGCTCGAAGGATGAACGTGTTCAAAAAGACATATTCAGTGCCAACCTTTATTTGTTCAGAAAAATCGCGCGGATTTGAAGCATCTATGGAAAGTAGTAATTGGTGCATATTGGCCCCCTGAGTAAAAAGATCCACCATGTTCATGGAGACGCCAATATTGAGTGTCAGCGGCAGCGCAACGCTCTCTTCACTGAATGTAATCTCCGGTGCAAAATTTCGCGCGCTGACCGCAAAATTGAGACTTCGAAAACCAGTCTTGTATAGAACTCCAAAATCATAAGCCAAAACCCCCTCCTCAATGTTCTCCCGTACATAGTCGCCTCCATCAGCAATCCCCATCACCGAGTTGGCCAGGAATTGATTGGCCCACTTGAACTGGGCTCCCACTGAAAAGCGCTCTGAGAGTTTACGTGCATATCCAATGCCAAAACTCCACGCTGACGGCGAAAAGGTGCCCACATCTAAAAACCCCTGATCGTTATCAAAGCGTATAGTTTCTTCCAGTTCACCATAATCAACCATGACAAATGAAAACCCGATAACGCCCAAATGCCCGCTCCCTGGACGGAAAGAGATACTTCCCACAGAGTAATTGATTTCAGCAATCCATTGCGTTTGTCCAACTGCAACATCCAAATTGCTCTCCTGCCAAGCCATCCCGCTGGGATTGTAGAACAACGAAGCGGACCCATGCTCAATTGCAGTAAGCGCATCTCCTAAACCAGCAGCACGAGGACTCACGGACACGGACAAAAACTTCATCGCGGTCTGAGCGAGTTTTTTCTGCTGCGCTGAGACAGAAACTGCCGTAAACAGCGGCAAAAATAGCAGTATGTACATCCATCGCTTCATACTACCATTAACGGATAATGACAAACTTCTTGATAATTCTCTCACCTGTATCTAAATCGGTGATCACCGCGATATATACACCACTAGATACAATTTGCCTCGACAATGTCGTATGATCCCAAAATTCATCCCCGCTTCCATCGGTGTGCTCAATCTCATCTACAAGTTCTCCCAGATCCGTGTAAATCGCAATCGTACAGCGACCAGGGATATTAAAAAACGCCAGCTTATCCGTTTGGTCTGGAAAACGTACGAATGGGCTTGACGCAATGTTAAATGGATTTGGAACGATTCGAACGTCTGATAAAGCAGTCCCGGCCGGTCTTTTTAAGCGAGTCGGCGTGTAGGTCTGTGTCGCATACCGGGAACTCCGTAATGCCCGTCCAGATGGAGTGAGGCCAGTGCCATCATTTTGGCTGGCACTCTGTACACCGACAATGTAGTAGTAATAGTCAATCCCGCGAATCGGCGTGGTGTCATCAAAACTCGTGTCCCCACTGGATGCAGTATGGACAAGTGTGTATGTACTATCATAACGACCTTGTGCACGATAAATCTCCCAGCTTTCTGGCAAGGATTCCGTCTCATTGGGAGACCAGGTTAAACGAATGCGATCACCTCCTCCATCTACCTCAAAGATACTTGGTGGAGCCGGTGCACGAGGAATTGTGTATTCCGATGCATAATTGGCAATCGCCCTTCGAAATGTTTGGAAAAGTGAATCACGACTCGTGAACACCCATTCATTCTTTGTCATCGTATGGGCCTGGCCATGCACTTCATATATAATCGGTGCGCTATCATTTGCACCAGAGTTCTTGTAGGCTCGACCAATTGCCGAATTCGCCTCACGGCTCAGTCCTGATGCTGCCTCTGCAATGACGATTCGTACGCTTTCGCCAGGAGCTAATGTATAAGGACCATAACCATTAGCATTGGAGAACCCGCCTGGCGTCCCCAGACTCGGATCACCAATTGGGTCCAGGAATCCTGGGAGACCTGTGGGTTCGACTACATCTGCGTGACGTGGAGACTTATGGCCTCCAGACATCACGTTGTATTCCACCTCCATTTTTGCTGGATTAAATGCGTCATTTTGTGACTGATACGGCTCGTCAGAGCCAATCCAGGAGGTTGTGCTAGGCTGGCTCGGGTCATCCGTCCGATCGGAAGGTGACGTATCGGCATGGATAGTAACAATCCCGGCAAACTGGGAAGCCCCCAAGCGACCTGTCGTGTCGGTAGGTGCAATGTTAACCGCCGGGAGTGCCTGCGGCAGGATCGGTCCACCAATATTGTCATAAGCATTAAAGGGCGGGAACTTGCCATGCCATACAAACTGAGCACGAAAATCTTCACCTATAGGATCCGCCTTGACTCCATCTCCACGAGTATCCAACATTGCATTTAATCCCCAACCTGTACCGTTTCCGATGACATATCGGGTTTCCTTGGCTACCGAGAGACGCCATTGAAAAAAGAAGTAGACGCCTTCCAGTGTCTGATTGGGGAGCTCAATATCTGGATCATCATCAACATTCCCCGTATTCGTGAACGTATATTCGAAGATGTGGTAGTTGTCGTGATATTCCTGCGTGAACTGGAGGATCTTGCGCTCCATCGTGATCCCAAGGAGTGTATTTGCCTCATTTACGATCATTGCATCAGCATCAATGGATGGATCGGTATCATCTGCCACCATAGCTGCCTCTGGCTCTGTAATTGCGCCATCTACAAATACAATTGTAGGAGGCAGGCGGCTGATCAATTCAAAGCGAGTTGGAAAAAATTCTCCTCCCCCAGATACTCGTGGCCCAGCATGCACCACCCGACGCGCATAATTTGTCCCAAGATCATCCGTTACATCCACGGCGCCGATCCACAATGCTTTTGCGGCCTGCATGTCCGTGAACCGGTAAATACCGGGCCAGCGAAGTCCATCCTGCTGTGTACCCACAAAACCACATGACTCACACTCAGCGCCAATCTCAGAGTACCAGTTATGCAAAGATCCTGCTGATAACCACTTGTTGATGAACTGGGCCTGAACAACAGAAACGGGAACCAAGATCATAATCAGCACCAATAGCGAGGTGGATCGAATCATCCAAGTTGTAACAGATTGCATCATGACCTAAAGGGACAACCGGATTCCCCAGAAAATATCACGTGGATCTAGGAATGTGAGAAAACCCTGATTCGGCATATCAATGTACGCCTTATCCTTGATCACCTTCCCCACAACTTCTGCATCTGCAAGACCCCAGGCACCGTCACGATAGATCAGATATTGCCGGGATTCATGCTCCCAATAGATGACGCGTTCACTCGGAGAGGTGATACTCTCACGCGCCGGAATCCTCTGCATTGGCTGGTAAGGCACATCATATTTCCGGTATGCGCCGATCTTATCGTTCCCCGGAATATTTGTCTGATAATCATCAGACTCAGGAAGATGCAAAGATCTTAAATAGGATAGTTGATCATTCCCGTCAATGAAGCCATTAAAAGAAAGTCTGCGGGTATTCAGCACGTTGAAGATATCCACGAAAAATTGTGCACGCTTACCTGCAATATTAATGTTTTTGGTGAAACGTAAATTTGCATTCCAGTAATCGCGAAAAGAAACATTATTGACCACACCTGGGACAGCTCCTCCACCGGTCCAGGTATATTTTGATCCTTGCTGCCAAGTACCAATTAGACTAAATCGCCAGTCGCCAAGAATCGCATAGGAACCAATGCGTGGTCCAAAGTCAGTTGGCGTTAAAAAGTCCAAGTTGAGCCGGGCATAGGGTCGTGGAAGTGGTCTGGATGACGCACGGCGACGCTCAGCATCACTTTCCGCAAATTCCCGTTGAGCTGTTGGATTTTCAAAATTGCGTCGGAGACTGAAATATCCAGACGTAAACACCATATAGGTATAGTTCACAAATCCCCGAACCCAGCGCCCTCGATTACGGGACAAGGTAAATTCAATCCCTCGAATATCTTCAAATGAATTTGGCTCACTGATAGTGTAGTTCACCTGCCCATCGCGGCTGATATATTCTGTGAGATAAGGCTGAAGTGAGACATCCTTGTAATAGCCGGCCATTCGAATCAGCAGTTGATCAAAAAGTGACTGCTCATAGCCAAGTTCGTATGCGACCGTCTTGGGTAAGGGGTTGCTGGGATCCGCTACCCGGCTAATCTGTCCGGTTTCGGTGAATTCCCGCAACAGAAATAAATTATTGGGATCGGGAAGCGACCGAAAATGCCCGTAATTGAAATAGAGCTTGCTATACTCTGTAATGGGAAAAGAAACTCCCATGCGAGGACTCAGCGTAAAGATGTGGCGCGTGGGGTCTTGGGTTAAGAGCGTATCAATGCCAGATGCAAACCTTGCACTGAACGCAGCACTGAAAGGTTCAAAATCATACCAATCCCCTCCTGCGTGGAAGTAATCCAGTCGGAGCCCCAGATTCGCGATCATCCCGGAAAACTCGAGCTTCCCTTGCGCGTATGCGGCCCCTCGAACCGGCGTGCGATCCCATTGAGAATGCGAATTGCCACTCGGTAGAAAAGCATCAAAGCGCCCGTAGTTCACTTTGGAATCCGAAAGATTATACTCAACTCCTGTCTTGATTTGCAAAAACCGGTTGAGCTGACTAGTGAGATCCCCTTTTATATTGTAGGCAGTGACCATACTGGTATCTCGGGCATTACTCATGCCCACACCTGTACGCATGCCATCTACCCCAAAGGCGGGGCTTGGCTGAAACCCAAATGGGGCTTCATCGAATCCCACTCCACCAAAGGTTACAACTGGGGTCTCGTCGCGTAACCGTCCTGGATTTGTATCATATTTTGAACGGAAAGCATTGACGCGTATCTCGTAGAATGTAGAGGAACTGAGTGTGTGTGTAAGCTTCAGTCCACCCATAAGGTTATTGACTTCCGTCGGTGTCCAGTAATCGGTGGAATAAATCCTGGAGTCAATAAAACTGACACGGCTCAACTGACCCGCAATACTGAAAGAAGAGCGGAAGATCCCGGGCTGTCCGGCCCGACTGATTGAAGTGCCTGTGATACGACCTCGTAGCCCCTCAAACGTGAGTTTCATTCCAGGTCTAAGATCCGCGGTTAGTTTTACATGACCTGACCATTCCTGATACCGGTCCGTGTTCAGCGGAATCAGATACATACTCTGATCAGCACGAACCGAAGCATAGAAACGGAGTCCACCCAAATACCGGTTTAAATAGGGAACCGGTCCACCAAGGCCAACATCAATGTTATAGTCTGGATTGACGACCTCCATAGCCTTTCGGTGCTGCCACAAAAAAGCCTGCTGCAGGGCCTCGGGGGTCATATCATTCGAAGGATCATCATCCTTCAATCTCTCCTCTGCAATCGCAATCCATCCTTCGAACCGTGGGTACTGCGCCTGTGTAAACTCGTCCCACCCCCCTGCTTCCGTGCCAGCCCACGCGACATCCGAGTCTGTAAATGGACGAATCCAATAAGAATTCGGATCATCCGCACGAGGCCCAAAATGTTTCTGTGCCGGGGCGCTGTAGCGAATAATGGCACTCCCCGAATAACGATCTCGATTCCCCTCCTTGGTCACAACATTAACAACACCCGAACGAACATTTCCATACTCTGCATTGAATCCGCCTGTTTGAACCTGTACTTCCTCCACAGAGGAAAGGCTGATGCTGGTGTACGGTGCATTGTTGCGCTCATCTCTTAGGGTCAGACCATTGACCATAAATGAGAGCTCATCCGAGCCGCTACCACGTACGGAAAGGCCTTGAATTCCAGCCTGTAAACCAACCACACTATTGATGCTGGAAACGGGCAAAGCCTCAATCTGATCAGCGCTCACGTTTAGCTGACTATTCGATACATCTGCCTGCACCACCGGCAATTCCGCCGTCACGATCATCTCTTCCAGCCCCACAGTGTCCTCCATAAGTTGGAAATTCACCGTCGTGGTTTGCTCAATATTCACCCGAACTCCCTCAACAATTTGAGTGGCAAAGCCAATAAATGAAGAACGAATGGCATACGTACCGGGAGATACGTTTAGGATAGTATAATACCCGTCCAGATCAGAAGTAGCCCCCTGTAAAGTAGTGGGGATGAAGAGGTTAACACCGGGAAGCCCTGCCCCAGACTCATCGGTTACCCGGCCAGCGATTTTGCCAGACTGGGCAAACACATTGCCAACTGATAAAACGAGTACTAAGGCTAATAAATGTGGGAGCCGTGCCAGCATTACAACAAAAACCAGTGCAAATCTGAATGGAGAAGCATGCCGCCTTTTGCTTTAGAGTAACATCTCACCGTGTCTCTGACCTTCTCGCCGTCACAGGCAACTAATACTAGACCACCGAAAGCTCCCGCATAATTAATATGAATAATTAGATATTGTATTATTGCCGATTTTTCGAATTCGCAAAAAAACCGCAAAATGAGATAGAAAATATCCTTGATAGACCAGACTTTTGACCCAAGGGCAGAAACCACCTCGCAATGCTTTGACATTGATGCCATGTTAAAACCCCACCATTGATCCAACAACCTGGAAGAGTCTCTGTTCCAACCCCTGGATATCGGCCCCTCCAGACTCCCTCCCCCTATAACTGAACTTCCCCCCTCGTTTCGCCGGAATAGATGTGTGTCGGGGATCATGAGTCCAGCCTGCCGCGCGATTTCCGAATATACCAATTCCATGGCTCCCGGGTCAGGGCCATCTTGTGAGTTGGCAAATTTGATAAGCCATGGTTCATAGCCTTTCGGTAAATTCTGCCTCCCATGAATGACGTGCCCAGTCTTGCGATTAAATCCAATAAACGCTTTGGGCCTCGCATCTGCTGCTGATCCATTCAGTGCCAGAAGTTCGTCTAAAACATCCTCGGCTCCGCCTTCCAGAACATCCTGAGGCTGCTGGGCAAGCCAGTCCAAATCTATTCCGGCTCTTTCTACAGCTTCGGAGTGATCCGGCTCATAGATCAATGCCCCCATACCAGATTTACCGACATACGCCAATCGGTCAAGCGGACTCAACGTCTGCGGTAAAATGCCTCGCTTACGCATGGCCCTGTCAAACAAAAGTCTCCCCCAACCATCCGGTAAACTATCATTGAATACGCCCGGTAGGCCTTCAAAAAGTCGTGTATGGGAGGTTTGTAACCCAGATTTTAATGGGAGTCGGAAAGGTGAAAGGGCAAGGCCGCAACGTATAAAATCTGCATCATATTCAAATATATTTGTTGATCCCGAAGGGCTAGATCCCCCACAGGCCTAGAGTCACTCCCAAAATTCAGTCCGGCTTTATGTGTTGTACCGGCTTGTGCCTCATGAACGTGAACCACGTTTGCGCTTGGGACGAGTCTTGCCGGACAGGACATCATCAATCGAGGAGAATTTTATTGGGTCCGGTGCACTCGCCGCTACGATTTTTCTCAGACCACCAACGACCAGCATGAGTTTGAACAAATTATCAATAGATATGGCACCGCTTTGCTCAAATTTTCTGAGAGTAGCTAGGGCGACACCTGAACGTTCGCTAAGACCAGCTTGTGTCAGATTAAGCGCTAGGCGACGTTCTCTCATGTTCTCGGCAAGCGCTACTTTCGCTTTTGTAGGTGTAATTAATACTACCATAATATGATTTATCCTGATATATACCTAAAAATACTATTATTTTATTACTTATGATACTTGTATATATGATCAAAATTGCTGGGAGTTCGAATATCATTCCATAAAACAGACGACCAACAATATTCCCTGCATATTCTGAGCGAAGTGGGCCACTTCAATCGGAATGTGCAGGAATACACAAATATTAGATAAATTATAAGATTTATTGGATTTTTTGGAAATAATAATCATTTTATTGTAAATATGTATAATTATAATTATTTATTTTATATAATATAGTTTTTTACCTATATTATGGAGAAAGTAACGATTTTATTAGATTAGTTCATGGAAACGAACGTTTCGGAGATACGACCCGCAGGCTATGCTTGGCTCCTGAGCAGGTTTGGATTGACCGCAATGCCTAACCCGCACAGTTCCTCTGTTGCGGCAACAGGTGGTCGGCAGCAGGAAGTACAGGGTGATAGGGTCAAAGATATTTATTCTCTTCAATACTGGCCTGGTGAAAAAATAGGAGACCATCTGGAATTTGCCTTGAAATATGACGGCGTAAGCCTGAGCTCTTTAAAGGTTATTTTCGATGCTGTCGCGGAAGATGAACTTATCGATTATATCAAATCCAAGCCAACGGGAAAATATGCTCGTCGCATCTGGTTTTTTTACGAGTTTTTAACTGGCCGAAGGCTCCCCATTGATGATTTGTCCAGGGGGAATTACCTGGAATCACTTGAACCGGACACTTATTACACTCTCCCTCGGGGTGGAAAATCTCAAAGACACCGTGTCATCAATAATTTGCTTGGACCAAGGGAGTTTTGTCCTATTGTCAGGAAAACGGAGAAGCTTGGAGAAATGGATCAGACCGATTTTCGAGAGAGGTGCGAGAAGATAGTCGAACCATACCCTCCGCAACTACTTAGAAGAGCATTAAGTTATCTCTACAACAAAGAGACCAAATCCTCTTTTGAAATCGAAAACATTAAACCCGACGCGTCACGGACTGAAAAATTCATAGCGTCTTTGGAGATGGCCCATCAGCAGGATTTTTGCGACAAGCAGTCGTTAATTGCCCTGCAGAATCGAACTGTCGATCCACGTTTCATGGACGAAGATTATCGAACGGTTCAGAGCTATGTAGGCCAGACGGTTTCCTATCAGAGAGAGTTAATTCATTATGTATGTCCAAAGCCGGAGGATATTCCTGACCTGATGCGGGGGCTTCTGGCTTCTCATCGGCTCATGATGACCGCCGGTGTCTCAGCTATTGTCCACGCTGCTGTAATAGCCTACGGCTTCGTTTTTATTCATCCGTTTGAAGATGGCAACGGCCGACTCCACCGGTTTCTGATCCACAATATTTTCTCCCTTCAAGGGATGGTTCCAAAAGGTCTGATGTTTCCCGTATCTGCAGCAATGCTTAACAACCGGGAAGGCTACAATGATTCTCTAGAGGCGTTTTCACGTCCCTTAAACCGACTTGTGGAATACAGCCTAGATAAACTTGCCCTGATGACCGTCCACGATGATACTGCGCAATGGTATCGTTACATCAATATGACGGCACAAGCGGAAGCCTTATATGATTTTGTCATTCAAACCATTGAGCGTGAGCTTGTAGAGGAGTTGAGGTTCCTTGTAGATTACGACAGTATCAAAAAGGCGATTCAGGATGTTATTGATATGCCCGATCGCCTGATAGATTTGTTTATCCGGATTTGCCTTAAAAACAACGGCAGGCTGTCTGCGAACAAAAGAAAATCACATTTTGATTTCTTGAGCGATGATGAATTTTTTTCAATGGAAAACATTATTAGGGAAAACTATGAGCGATTATCCTGATCAGGTGCTTGGATAACATGTGCGGATATGGCCTTCTTTTTGGCTCTTCACTAGATATAGTGGAGGCAACATTAGATTCGGAGATATTTTGAATGCTGCCGGCTGAGTCTGTAGTTATTTTCAGTCGGCATTGGGAGTCATTTTCCCAAGGGTTCCTATCATTGTAACCATTGAATCAAATTCATGCAGATAGAGACCAAAGAGATCAGTCAAGTATATGGCATCGAGTCTCCCTGGGAGATTTCACGGATGATGTTAGACCGTGAGGCAAAAGAAATGGAGGTTCATGTTATTCGCACGGATGCATCTGTGCTACGGTGTCCGAAGTGTGATCAGGTTTGTTCTTTGTATGATCGTCGTCCTCGTCGGTGGCGTCATTTGGATACGGGAAAATATCACACGTTCGTGGTGGCAGAGGTTCCTCGCGTGAAATGTTCAGACCATGGAGTTCGGACGGTATTGGTTTCCTGGGCATCGGCGAAGGCACGGGTAACGTTTGCCTATGAGGCCTTGGTGACTGACTTGCTGAGGGAGACGAGTGCTCCAGCGGTTGCCCGTTTGATGGGGGGTGAGCTGGAGCTCAATTGATGGGATCATGCAGCGGCAGTAAAACGAGGGCTTGCACGAAGATCGGAGTTGTCTGCGGCCCACATCTGTGTGGACGAGACCTCGTTTCGTAAGCGGTATGGTTGTGTGACGATTGTATCGGATCCCAAAACGGGGGCATGTACTGCATGTGAGTGAAGGTCGGACAAAATCGAGTCTACAGGCTTGGTATGCGGGACTTACCCCGGCGCAGTTGGGGCAAATTGAGAGCGTGTGTATGGATATGTGGCCTGCGTACATTCAATCCACGCTGGCGTGTGTGCCGGGGGCCAAGGAGAAGATCGCGTTTGACCGTTTTCATGTGGCCAAATATCTGGGAGAGGCCGTGGACAAGGTTCGACGCCAGGAGGACCGGGAGTTGATGAAACAAGGGATGTACGGTCTCAAAGGGACCAAGTATGACTGGCTGACCAATCCAGCTAATATGTCGGAGTGGCAAAAGGAACGATTCCAAGCGTTGCGCAAGAGTACGTTGAGAACCACCAGAGCTTGTGCCATTAAGGAAGTCGACCAGAAGTTGTGGCACTAGGACTCGATCTATATCCAGATGAAGTCCGAAATTGACCTTTTCCACTAAAAAAGATAAAGGGCCAAAAAGATGAAGAGCCAGATTACATAACTCAAAGTCACCCCAGAAATTCAGGCTAGAATCAATACTAAATCTAATTGGTACGACAATGAAGGGGTTAGAAGAAGCTCGCAACTGAATAGATGAGTTAGAAATCATGATGCAAAGAATAACCGCATCATAACGGCATCCATTTTTTGCATGAATGATATTGGAGATAGGATCCCGAATCAAGGATTTGATCAACGGGTTTCTAGACAGCAAATCTGCTTCAGAGATACTTAGAAACGCATGGAGGTCTCAGCGCAATGCTTCTGACCCAGCTTGAAATCAGGAATTTCAGGGGAATCAAGGAACTGACGTTGCCTCTTGATGATCTGTGCGTCCTTATAGGCGAAAACAATTCCGGCAAGTCTACTGTGCTGGACGCGCTGCGCATCTGTCTTACCCGCCGCATGGGTGAGGGGGCGAGGGTGTTCGAGGAGTATGACTATCATCTGCCCGACCCGGCCTCCGAACCGTCAAAGGCCGAAGCGATCGAAATTACGCTCACGTTTGCGGAGAAGCAGGCAGGGGAGTGGCTGCCCGCGATAAGGCAGGCTCTCAGGGACGCCGCGCAGGTTGATGACCGGGGTCTTCGGAGCGTCAGGTTGAGGGTCAGGAGTTCGTTTGATGTTGGGGCCAATGACTTTGCCACGGAATATGATTTTCTTGACAAGTCGGGCAATCCACTGTCCCGAGACAGGAATTTGCTGGTAGGGCTTCGGCAGTTTGCCCCCATGTTCTATCTGGCATCCCTGAGGGACGCAGCTCAGGAGTTCCGCGCGCGGTCCCAGTTCTGGGGGCCGTTTGTCCGTGCGCTTGAGTTCGAAGAAGGGGAGAAGGCTGAGATTGAGGAGGCTCTGTCTGAACTTAACAGGAAGGTGCTTCAAAGGCATTCCGCGTTTGAGAGTGTCAGGGACCAGCTAAAAAAGATGGCTGATTATCTTCCACTCGGAGAAACCGATCCCGTTTCAATCGAGGCGATTCCCTCAAAAGCGTTTGACACATTGTCGCGCACACAGATCAAACTCGCGTCCAAAACCGGTGCCCGTATTCCAATTGTGCGCCATGGGAGTGGAACGCAGAGTCTTGCCGTAATCGGCCTGTTTGGTGCTTTCCTGAACAGCCAACTGGGAGATGTCTATGGCGAATACTCCGAACCGCTCCTCGCCCTTGAAGAACCCGAAGCCCATCTGCATCCCTCCGCCATCAATGCGGTAGTCAGGATGCTTCGGGACATTCCCGGGCAGAAGCTTGTTTCCACGCATTCGGGCGATCTTCTGGCAGACATTCCGCTTAAGAATGTTCGGCGCCTCCGGCGAATCCGTGGGAAAATTTCCGTTCACGGAGTTAATGAGAACGCTTTTAGTCCAGAGGATATCAAAAAACTCAATCACAAGGTGCGAAAGACGCGCGGCGAACTGCTTTTCTCCCGCTGCTGGCTGCTTGTGGAAGGGGAGACCGAGGCTGTACTGCTGCCGGAATGTGCTCGCGCCATGGGGCATGATCTGCACACAGAAGGGGTGTCAATTGTAGAGTTTTCGCAAATCGGCGTTGAGAGGCTGATCAAACTTGCGGATCAGTTCAGCATAGAATGGTTCACCCTAGTGGACAATGACGGACAGGGCAAAAATTACGAAAAGTCGGCAAAATCAGCGCTTGGGACGAGGAACGAATCAGATCATATACGTAGGCTTGATCATGGGAATATGGAAGTGTTTCTGTGCATGGAGGGATTCGGCGACATCTACGAAGCGACGATTTCAGTGCAGAAGGAAAGCAATATAACGGCAGACAGGGAAACGCTTGAATACTGGCAACAAGTGGTGCAAGCGCAAAAAGACAAATCTAAACCAAGAAATTCGCTTGTGGTCGCACAGAAAATCACTGCCGACGGATACAGCGCGGTTCCAGAACTTCTGGCGGATGTGATCAAGCGGTCTAGGGAACTTGCGAGGAGCGCAGGCTGATGATGGACCTATCCACTCTCAACGACAACCAGCGCGAGGCGGTCAACTGGAGGGACGGCCCTATTCTTATTCTGGCCGGTCCAGGTTCTGGAACGACGCAGGTTCTTACATACCGAATAGCGTCTATCCTTGAAGAAACACCGGATAAGTACTTCAAGATCCTCGGGCTTACCGCTACGAATAGGGCGGCCGCCGAAATGCACGAACGTATCGCCTCTTTGGTGCCGTACGCGCGCAATCGCATACGGATCAAAACGTTTCACTCTTTCTCGGAGGCCCAGCTGCGCCAGCATGGCTCGCACATCGGCCTGAGGCCCAACTTCACGGTCCTTGTTCAGGATGCGGACCGCTGGACCCTTTTAGATGAAGCAATTGGCCGCACTCGAAACGGTATGCTTGGATACGGCATGACAGCTGAGAGATTACTGCCGGTTGTTTCCCGGCTGATCGAGAACAATGTCGGAGTCAAGGAAGCGTTTAAAGCTTTGCGGAATGACTCATTCGACGATGCGGAGACCCTAGCATCCGTGTACGGAAACTACCGCGCCCTTATGATTGAGAAAAATGTCCTTGATTTCCCCGGCCTGATCGCCGAGGCACTTAGCTTGCTGGAAAAAAAACCGCCAGTGCGAGAGCTTATACAGGTCATCTACGGTTATATTTGCGTTGACGAATTTCAGTATACGAATCTTCTGCAATACAAGATTCTGCGCCACCTTGTAGATCCCGCCACTGAGAATCTCTTCGTGGTCGCGGATGATGACCAAATCATCTACCAGTGGAACGGCGCGAATCCCGAGAGGCTCTGGAAACTCCGCGAAGATTTTAATATGCGTGTTCTTCGACTCCCGGAGAATTACCGCTGTCCCCCGGCGGTCATTGAGCGTGCAAATTGCCTGATAAAATATAATTCAGGTCGTCCTGCAGAAAAAACCGAGCTTATTGCGCAGAAAGAACCCTCTGACGAAAGCGTTGTGCGAGTAAAAATGTTTGACGATTTCGAGCAGGAAATCGCCTGGGTCGCTGAGGATATAGGCGGATGTCCTGCGCATGAGCGCGCTAGGTGCGTTATCTTGGCCCGGACGAAAAATTTTCTCATGCAAACCGTCAGTGCACTTGAGCAGTCTGGAATTTCCGCCTATCTGGCGGTGCGCAAGGACGAATTCGAAAGCGCACCTCTCCAGTGGCTACACTCCGTCTTGCGTCTTGCGAACGCCCGCTCAAGTCCCGAGTATCTGCGCATTGCCTGCAGGGCTTTCTTTTCTCTTGAGGGAATTAATCTTGATATGAGGGATATCATGTCGCATGCAGCCGCGGGAGACGACGATTACCTCCGAAGCTTTGCGCGAGCCGTCCTTGCGCGCGGAGAAGAGGTATCGTCGGGTGCGAGGAATCTAATTGAAGAGTCGCTTCCCCGTTTGTCTGACCACCTGGACTTCTGGAGTTTCGAGGAGAATGCGTTCGCATGGTTTGAGGATCTTCAGAAAAAGGACCCTGTCGCCGATGGCGTTATTGATGAGTACGGCGAGGACAAAGAAGTATGGCATAACTTTTTAGAGGAAATTACTTCCTGTTACGGTAAGGAGGGAATTACTCTTCACTTTTTTCTTCAGGAACTGGACATGTGGTTGAAAACACCGGATCCTCCAGAAGACGCTGTTCCCTGTCTCCCTATTCATTCCTCAAGGGGCATGGAATTCGATCACGTCTATCTCATCGGCATGGTCGAGGATCAGCTCCCGAGCTGGGAGGCGGTTAAAAAGGGTGACGACAGCAGGGAAATGCGAGAAGAGCGCAGAAACTGTTTTGTAGCCATGACCCGTGTTCAGAAGACACTCAACCTTTCCTGCTCTTCCCGGATTCATGGGCGGGAGAAGAAATTCTCCCGCTTCCTCTACGAAATGGGAGTGCTGGAACCTGAGAGGTTCTCATCAAAAAACGAGATAGAACCCCGAACTCTTGCTATAACATAGAAAGAGACTGCTTCGGGGAGGC
>MPNB01000052.1 GCA_002238805.1 Rhodothermaceae bacterium bin80
ATAATTTTTAAACAGGTCGGGAGACTTGATTCAGGACGAAAACACGGTTTTATTCGGTCAAAATCCACGAAAAACGCCATCAACCGCCCAATTAATGGAACCAATGTAAAAGGAAAAGGTTTCAGATGGGTTTATCTATACCGAACTGCTAAATTGAGATGAATATTGTGGGAAAGGTGGGCGTACTACCGAATACGATCAACACGGATGTAGTTGATGCCTTCCTGTGGAAAGACATTTATGCGGACTTATAAGTCCGAGTTTACCTTGGTTTACCGGGCACCATCAATATGCACCGTGGTCTAGGTATTCTCCTAGACACGATGTCGTCACTGCTGGAGCATCGTAGCGCACGGCTTGTAATGGTTGGTGAAGCTCGTATTCGCGTTGAACTGGAAGCGCAGGCAGAATCATTGGGGACAGCTGATTGCGTGAAATTCGAAGGATGGCGACCGCGAGTGCAGATCAAGAACTACATACTTGTAAGCGATCTTTGTCTTATCCGCCAGTAGATGCGAAAAAACGGACGCAGCTCTGCCGCATAAATTATTCCACCGTATGTACCTTGAGTGTCCAGTGGTCGTTACAGACTGTACAAACAGGAGCAAATTTGTATAAGCGGAAAATTTTGGAGTAGTGGTGCCATATGAGGATCATGAAGCTTTTGCTTCGTGTCTGATTGAACGGTACAAGGATACTATTCGCCGCAACAGATGGCTTACAACAGTCCCCAGGCTGTATTGGAACGTTACGACTGGGACCACTCTGTGCGTTTACGGATATAATTTCCATTGAAATCGGCCTGACATGACCCAGTGACATGGTTTTTTGGTTAATGCACGTTCAATCAGTTCATCAGTAACCGTTTTATGCCGGATGTACTACGACGGTTATGGCGCGGTGTCCGAGAAGCAATTTTCGGGGACCAATCGACTTTTGGCGAGACCGCAAGGACGTCAGGAGCTCGACGGCGGGCGATGATTTTTAGTCTGGTAGCCTCCATCGTGATATGGCTTCTGCTTAGTCTGTCGGAGAATCAGTATTTGTCTGTTGAATACGTAACCTGCGCGTCACAGGCCCAGGTCGCCTCTCCCTCATGTATTTCCGGGCTTGATACAGATTCGGTGTTGACGCAACCTTTGCCCAAAACTATTCGCACGACCCTGTATGGTCCAGGCAGGAGCCTGTTAGTACAGCGTTTTCAGGCGCGTCACTTGAGCAGTCCAATTACGTTCGATGCGACCATGCCCGCGCTGGAAACACAATTATTGCTTCGATTACCTGAAGAGATAACAATAGAAAGTATTGTGCCGGAGCGAATAGATTTTCAAAAGGAGGCAAAAATGGAACGTATGCTTCCTATTGAATCACGTGTCACGTTTGTACCCCAGCCACCGTATTTCTTGACGAGTGAGGTAAAGCTTGACCCCGATACTGTCGAGGTTCTTGGACCGGCATCTGTTGTAAGTCGACTGGAAGTATGGCCAACAAAGCCAGACACCGTTGTAGGGGTCAGTGATACAGTACATTATTCGGTAAGCTTGCTTGATTCATTGACTGGCTTGGTGAACTTGTCTACCAAGGAGACGACAGTCACGCAACTTGCATCGCAATACACAGAGGGTCAAAAAGAATATATAAGAGTGGAGCTAGAAGGCCTCCCCGACGGAAACAATACAGTACAGCTTGATCCGGAGTTCGTGACGATCACGTATCAGGTACCTTTGTCAAAATTTTCCGAGGCACAACAATCCCAGTTCATTCAGGCCACGGTGTCGTACAATCAGATATTTGCCGACACAACTGGACACGTCGAACCGATTGCCCAATACCCGCCTGATTTGATGTTGCGCCAGGTAACAGTTTCGCCAGAGCGACTTCGATATTTCATTAACATTGGATCGCAGTAAGTCTTATTCTTATGGGGCAACAACGGCATAATGTCGTGGTTGAAGGGCGCAGATTCTTGACGACTGTGTACATGGCTTGGCCGCTGTGGCCTAAGAATACGGTTAAATACCACGATACCCCACAGGGCATCCTTACCGAGTCCGGAATTTGGTACAGAACCACCGTCAATCTTCTCAACGAATACGCAGCTGAAGTCTTCAAGCGCGAGCCGATCGAGACGCATTTGGCACGTGCAGATACGTGGATTCGATCCCCTCACACGCTGTCCGCATGGCTGCTTGCATTAGGTTTAATCTACTACAATCCGTGGCAGATTGCTGTAGTTGTGCTGGGGTTTTTCCTGGGCTGGCAAATATTGGCGCCTGCACTGGTAAATCGTAGAGTATCGTCCCTTTTGAGGATATTGGATTCGGTGTTGATGCAGGCGATACTTTACGCTGGAACGATGTCGATATTAGCTATGACTGGTCGATACCAGGCTGTGGCTGTGGGGCTGATCGGTTTTGTATGTTTGCGGTGGGGCATATTGTCATATTTGATGCGCCCACTAATAATCCGGTGTTGGAAAGCAATGTATCGACTTCCAGTACCTGACCATATATTGAGAGCTTTTATTGTTCGTACTGCGCTGCGTCATGGCATTAATCTTGCCGACTTCGCAGACATTGAGCAGAAAATTATCCAAAATGTATTCAAGAAGAAGGCACCTCGAGGGAGGAAATAACTTATGATAAATGGCGTTAATGCTGACGCGATAAGTGAGCTGCGGGCGAAGGTACGATGCCTGCTGGAACAACCAGATACCCCTTCCAAAGCAAGAATAGCTACGGTTTCTGTGGCATTTCAGGGTGTGTCTCCGATCAGGTGGTTGGCAAATTATCCACAGGAGGCGCGTATCTACTGGTCAGGACGGGATTATGGTATGGAGGTTGCTGCGATTGGGGAAGCAGATTGCCAGTATTCACCTTCTGCGGTTGACTTGAAGGCGTTACGCAGCGGACTTGGACCGATGTTCTCGGGTTGTGAGCATGGCATTAGATACTACGGGGGCATTCGCTTTGACCTTCGCCTACCGTATGAAGCGCAGTGGGGTTCATTTGGTGCATGGCGATTTGTCTTGCCAAGATTTGAAGTTCGTAAAGATCCAAAGGGCACGATCCTCCGCTGTAATGTCGTGCTACCTGATGATCGTGCGCAGATGAGTCTGATTCTTGACCAGATTGATGCACTTCGGGTGCCTGCTCAGGGGACCGAACAATTTCCGCAGCCTATTAGGCACAGTTTCTGTCCAGATTTCCGAAAATGGGAGTCTATTGTTGGCTGGGTGCTCCGCGCGGTTCATCACTCTCCTTTGGATAAGATAGTTTTGGCAAGAGAAACCGCAGTTGATTTTTCAGCTCCTCTGGAACCGGTTACCATTTTGCAGCAGCTTCAGAGTAGTTCTCCCGGTTGTTTCCACTTTCTTTTTGAACCGATACCAGGTATGGCATTTTTGGGCGCATCCCCCGAGCGACTATTCAGGCGCGAGGGGCGTTCAGTAGAAAGTGAGGCGGTAGCAGGCACACGCCCGCGTGGAGCATCCGATTTGGAGGATGAGAGGATGATTGATGAGCTGTTCGGGAGCGCAAAAGAGCAGCGGGAGCATGAGTTTGTTCGAATCAGTCTGCAGGAGGAGATTGCACAACTGGCCGCCCATGTGACCATGGATGTCCAGCCGTCAATTATGCGTTTAGCTTCCGAGATACATTTGGTCTCACGGTTGCGTGCGATCCTGCGCCAGGAGTATACGAGCCTAGATGTGCTGGAAGCATTGCATCCATCTCCAGCAGTGGGTGGGTACCCATCTAATTTGGCATTGGACGTTATCCGGGAGCGGGAGCCCCTGGATCGTGGCTGGTATGCGGGTCCGGTAGGCTGGATAGGTGTAAATGAGGCCGAATTTGCCGCTGGGATACGATCCGGTCTTGTATCGGGATCAATGATCCGACTTTATTCGGGTGCAGGGATCGTCCGAGGATCAACCCCTTCAGATGAATGGGCGGAGATTGGACATAAGATCGGTGGATTAGCGCGGGTGCTGGGGCTCTACACTTATCCAGTCCAAGCGGACTTCCAGTACGCATGATCCAAAGCAATGCGCACCGTGCACGTCTGATCGTCGCGGAGTTAGTACGCTGCGGGGTTCGTGAATTTATAATTGCTCCCGGTTTTCGGAGTGCGCCTCTCGCACTGGCAGCGATCAGTCATCCTGACACGCATTGCACGGTTCATTTTGATGAACGCGGCAGCGCATTTTTTGCACTTGGATACGGTCGAGCAACCCGGCAGCCATGTGTTTGGATCACCACCTCAGGAACAGCCGCGGCAAATGGCCTGCCGGCTATAGTCGAAGCTGGCATGGATAATGTGCCAATGATTTGCCTTACGGCCGACCGCCCCCCAGAACTTCGCGATACCGGTGCCAATCAGACAATTGACCAAGTGCACTTGTTTGGTCGCTATCCCAAGTGGTTTGTTGATTTGCCAGCGCCGGTCTCAGAACAGGATGGAGCGTATATAGGCACCACGATTGATCAGGCGGTGCACCGGGCCTGCACCGGACCAGTACACCTGAACTGCATGTTCAGAGAGCCCCTTTTGGAGAAAGAGCAGGAAGAGAAATCGATCCCGGAGACGTCCTGGCCGACAGAAGAACGTCAGCAAACACAGTATATGGCTGCGGTAAGGGATGCGGTTGTATCGAGGCGAAGAGTACTACAGAATATTCGTGAAGCCCAACGAGGGCTTATCGTCGCTGGTCGCCTACAGATCCCTGAGGATGCCAAACCCATTCATGCCTTGGCAGAGCATCTGGGATGGCCGTTAATGGCAGATATTAGCGCACCAGTGCCTGCAGGAGAGAACGTGGTAACTTTTTTTGACTTAATTGTACGCAGTGAAGTATTTACACGCCAGCATTTCCCGGACGTGGTACTGCATTTTGGCGGGCCTCTGGTATCCAAGAAATTGCAGCAGTTTTTATCGCGTGCGCGTCCTGAAACTTATGCATTAATTGCTCCATCTTCAGACAGGATTGATCCGTACCACGTATTAACGGATCGAATTCAGTCGGAAATTGCCGGGTTCTGTAATTATTTACTGGGTGAGATACCTGGGGGTAAACCTCGTGCTGCGTGGGTTGATGTGTGGATGCGTGCAAATATCTTAGCTCGGCGTACGCTCGTTTCATTGATTGACCATGAGCTTTCTGAACCATCTGTAGCATGGATGCTGTCCAGACTATCCGACAGTACAAATTGGATTTTTGGTGCCAGTAGCATGCCGATTCGGGACTTGCAGGCTTTCCTGGAAAGAGATGCAGCCCCACGCGTTTTTGCTAATCGTGGTGCAAGTGGAATTGACGGCACGCTTGCCACGGCGGCAGGTATTGCTCAGGGGCAGTCTGGGTCTGGTACCGTACTGTTGGGAGATTTGGCCATGCTACACGACCTGAACTCGCTGGCACTCCTCAAAGACTGCGATATTACCATTGTTGTCATCAACAATAATGGCGGTGGCATATTTAATATGCTTCCAATTGCTCTCGAACAGGAACAGTTCGAAATGGTACTGGGAACTCCCCACGGCATGGATTTTCGATTTGCTGCAGAGCAATTTCAGATACCGTATACGCTGGCTGACTCATGTGCCCGGTTCCAGGAAGCCTGGCTGGCTGCAGCCGATTCAGCAGGACCAAGTCTGATTGAGATCAAAACGGATCGCAAGGAAAACGCAGATCTGCACGAAACCATCTACAGACTCGTAAACGAGGCTATTGAGGCCAAACTTCTCGCATAATCCCCAACCATTACTATGTCTAAAAAGAAGCATCACTTTACCCATCGCCCCACGGTTAAGGGGCCAATTGTATGGCAGGATGCAGACGAATACACGGACATCCTGTACCAGACAGGTGTGCCTGACACCGATACGGCAGGTATTGCTAAGGTAACGATTAACCGTCCACAGGTTCGCAACGCCTTCCGTCCATTAACGGTGACTGAAATGCAGGATGCATTCGCCAAGGCGCGTGATGATACGTCTATTGGAGTGATTGTACTGACCGGGGCTGGACCGGATGCTTTTTGTTCTGGGGGGGATCAGCGCATTCGCGGGGATCATGGATATACCGAGAAGGGCACGGGTACTCAGCGCTTGAATGTTCTTGATCTGCAAAGGCAGATCAGAACCTGTCCCAAGCCGGTGATTGCAATGGTTGCGGGTTGGGCTGTCGGAGGTGGGCATGTTCTGCATGTCATCTGTGATCTCACGATTGCTGCCGATAATGCCAAGTTCATGCAAACCGGCCCAAAGGTCGGTTCTTTCGACGGGGGCTATGGAGCGAGTTATCTTGCCCGTCATGTGGGGCAGAAAAAAGCACGGGAGATCTGGTTCTTGTGCAGACCTTACGATGCTTCTGAAGCCTTGCAGATGGGTCTCGTAAACACCGTTGTTAAACTGGACGACCTGGAACGCACTACGGTGCAGTGGTGCAGGGAAATTCTTCAGAACTCCAATATTGCAATACGGATGCTTAAGGCCGGATTCAATGCAGATTGTGATGGTCAGGCCGGTTTACAGGAGTTAGCCGGACATGCAACGATGCTGTTCTATATGACTGAGGAGGGGCAGGAGGGTAGAAATGCATACTTGGCCAAACGTCCTCCAGACTTTGACAAGGAAGGGTACAAGCCGTGAATATGAACACGATTGTCGTCTGGCTTTCAGCTACTCGTCCCAAGACATTATCCGTTGCGGTCGCGCCAATCATCGTAGGATCTGCGATGGCATGGGCGAATGGTGGTTTCAGCCTCGGCGCAATGCTGGTTGCGATGGCTTGTGCATTACTGATCACGATTGGGACAAATTTTTGCAATGATTATGCCGATTTTGCACGGGGTGCTGATACGGCTGACCGTAAGGGACCTACAAGAGTAACGCAAGCCGGACTGATTCCCCCTGGGCACATCAAGATTGCCACTTTTGTCATCTTTGCGCTTGCTGCGATCCTTGGAATGTATCTGGTTTACCGAGCCGGATGGGTTATACTCCTCATTGGATTGGTTTCGATAGCTGCAGGTATACTCTACACCGCCGGGCCGTGGCCGTTTGGTTACAAGGGGTTGGGGGATCTGTTTGTTCTGGTATTTTTCGGGCCGGTAGCCGTCGGGGGGACATATTATGTTCAAGCGCTTGAGATCACACCGTATGTGATTATCGCAGGCATTGCGCCTGGTCT
Source organism: Rhodothermaceae bacterium bin80 (assembly GCA_002238805.1). Classification (GTDB taxonomy): domain Bacteria; phylum Bacteroidota; class Rhodothermia; order Rhodothermales; family Bin80; genus Bin80. Next base: position 7,190 of record MPNB01000052.1, read on the forward strand.
ACTTGCAACTGCGATCTTGCTAATTAACAATATCCGGGATATGGAGGAAGATTGCAGGGCGGGCAAGATGACGACGGTGGTGCGGTTCGGGCGTAAGTTCGGTATTGGTATGTGGGTTGCCTGTATAGTTATCGCAGCGCTCATGCCATTGGAGTTTGTTCGTGTTACCGGTGAACATATATGGTCTGGACTTACAGTACTGATTTTGATCCCGGCCATGAGCATACTGCATGGTTTGGTCACAATAGAAGATGCCTCCCGCTTGAATCCACTTCTTGGACAAACGGCACTGTTACTGCTTGCACATAGTGTAATTTTTGCGCTGGCATGGGCTTTGTAACGTAATATTAAGGGAATGACGAATCCTATTGACTATGTCACAGGCATCCAGTACGCTTGAGAGGAGATTCAGCAATACATTGCGATTTCTTGATGCTGTTTCTCCACCACCAGCCCGTATTCTTGACCTCGGTACTCCAAATGAACTTGGGCGGCGGATGGAGCGTGCAGGGTACGAGGTTAGTAATACAGAGGGCGACTTGGAAGAGCCTACAGGCGTAATTGGGAAGGACGTTGATTTTGTAACTGCTTTTGAGATATTGGAGCACTTGGTGACTCCATATAATGTACTACGCGCTATTCAAGCCCCTCGTCTCGTTGTGACGGTTCCGCTTCGTTTGTGGTTCGCTTCTGCATACTGCAATCCAGACGATCCGTGGGATCGGCATTTTCATGAGTTTGAGGCTTGGCAGTTTGACTGGTTACTGGAGCATGCCGGGTGGCGGATAGTGCGCACTGAAAAATGGGTCAGCTACGGCGCACTGAATGGTATTCGCCCGCTACTGCGTCGCTTTACGCCCCGCTACTACGCCGTTGAGGCGGTTCGTCGATAGAATGGTCCGTGTGGGCGTATCCTAAGGCGATCGCAATTACAGTAATGGGAACCGTAGTAATCCCGGCAGGAGCAACCTCTTGTTAAGCTGCGCGGAGGTCGCGTTAAGCTTTCGTATGCCAGACACGACGCAATATTGATTGATCTAGATTATAGTTCTCTATGGATCCCTCTGGTTGCAGCTTGGGACCGCTCAATTGGAGAGGGGCCCTAAACACATCACGTTCAAATACTTTGTGCGTATCCAGACCATGTATTTCCTCCGGGAGCTTTCTGGCCAACTCAATCAAGCCAAGTATTCCCACACCGGATTCATAGGAGGAACTGATGATGCATCGTGCGTTTTCTTGCAGGGCTTGTTCAATGTGTGCGAGAGTGGTATAGATGCCCCCGGCCAGTGTCGGTTTTAGTACGCGAACATCGGCAAACTTGAGGTACTCTTCCGCATCCTGCTCTCGGAGTGTTTCATCCAGTGCTAGGGGAATATTGCAGTTTCGGGCCAATTCCATAAGTTCGGTTTTATCTTTCAGGGGCTCTTCTAGATAGTCTAGCTTCAAATTTTGTGTGGCTCGAACGAATTTTTTTGCCGTTTTTATTGACCAGGAACGGTTCGCATCAACACGCACTTCAACTGCGGGGTATTTTCCGCAAATTGTGTGCACTAAATTCAAATCTTCCTCCAGGGATTGTCTGCCAACTTTAAGCTTTATAGTCCGATAGTCTGAGTTGACAAGACTGTGCGCAAGATGAATTCGTTGATTGTCTTGGTGTCCTATCAAGCCACAGCACGCTATGGTAGATGTTTCTTTTGGGGATTGTTTTCTCGTTGCTGCGTTTAGATTGTAGAGGGCAAGTTCAAATCCAAATCGAACTGAGGGGGGTATCTTGACTGCATTCAGGTCCAAAGTGCCTAGTGGCGACTCTAGGATTTCCCTGGCAAACACCTCCGCCCGTGCTTGTGCTTCTGTTAATGACTCTGCGCTGAACCCGGGTAATGGTGCAATATCCCCCCAGCCTGAGTCATCACCATGACTCAGACACACCAGTAGACCCTCTCGATGTGTACGGGCTTGCCTATCCCAGGCAATGGGAGAGGTCAGTTGTAGGTGGTACCTATAGATATTGACTGAATCAATAATGATCATGTTTCAGATCTTTGATGTTGGATGGTGCAGCCCATAGTCGAACTGAAACTTGCCACGGTTGATAGCAAGTCATCATGGGGGTGTTCTTTAGAGTAGCCGTATTATGTATTCGTCCGAAAATCCCACGGACTTCTCCAACATGTCCTGTCCCAATTTACACTCCATGCTGAGAATGTCCGATAGGTTTGTTCCAGAATCCGAAAGCACGCAAAATCCGTTTCAATCAACGCGGTTGTCTGGGGATAAATGGGGGATTTATAAAGCAAGGTGAATCATGGGAAATCTTCTACCGCGTTGTGTAGCATGAATCGCAAGACTTGAGAAAATTCAAGTGCATGGTTTGTATCCATGCGGATAATGCAGACCAAACATGTCTGCAAATAGATCGAGGCCTCCGGGATTGGGGCATCTGCGCGGCGAGGGGCGTTCACGTTAGTGACCCCCATGACCCGTGAAATTGAAATCAAGGTTGCACCCATGTGGTTGCACCTTGCTTTATAATTCCCATAAATGGATTGTGTCTGGCGGAGGGACCGTTCCGCATGCTCTGGGAGCAAATCGGCGATGTATCAGGTCTAACTACGCACATGAGACGCAATCCGTCTGCACGATTTGCTTGGAGAACTGTGTGTAGGAAAACCGCGCACCCGGTTCGGAGAGTGGGAACTGGAAACAAGTAGGGGGAAAATCCCTGACTCCAAGGGCATCGCACCACCCCTGACGCTACAACGATTCGGGAATCGCACTCGGGCTATCCATTTACAAAGATGAAGCGTTAAGGCGAATTGGTTTTTGCGCAGGCAGGGCGCGAAATATATTCTCATGCCAGTTAGCTCCATTTTCGTGTACTCAGTCCGGGTAAAGCTGTAGCTACCTGTTCATATTGTTGTGAGACAAGGTGGCATCAATCATATCCGAAAATATTTTCATGAACTGTTCCAGCCGATCAGGTCCCGCAAGTGTTTGGAGCGGAAATTTTGGACGCCCGTTGAGCCGCTTGTCGACTGACACGCCTTCAATCTGATTGAGAGCACTCCACAGTTGTCCCCGCGCTTCCTCGCTGTCATAGGGCGCAGTCATCCATTGGAAGTTGATTTCTATCTGACCATCACTAGTAAGGCAGAAGGTCCACTGAAGACCGGATGGGTAAGGGAAATCCAGTTGGAACTGGATTATTGGTTTGCCAGCTCGCATCTGGGCTGGTAACCGATCGAAGGATATATGATGTCCGCTGTTTTGCAGTTCACCGTGCTTGCGATAAGCCCAGTCAATCAGATCCTCGGCAATCTGGGCATCTTTCGAGCCGGCAGTACACTTCATACTTGAAAGGAAGAATCCTGGATCTATAGTCTGTTCAGGGTCCAGTAGAGGAACTCGAAACTCTGCAACGACCGGTGCGTGGTCGCTCAGCCTGTCAATAATTCCATGATCAACTCGCAACCGAGTGCACTTCTTTGCAAGTTCGGGCGTAGCGTAAAGCCAGTCAATTTGTGTTAAATGATCAGCCCGGGGGTGGCGGTAAGTAGGGATATGGAAACAACTGTCTTCGGAACAGGGACAGTCAGATATCGGTTCCGGGCGATCTTGTGCAGTTGTTGCGAGATTCTCCAATCCGAGCGACTCAAGTACGTTGAGGATAGCCCTGTGGCGGGATAATGCCGTCGGGTCCTTGCTGTAGGTGTAGTCGAGATTGAGATCACCGCCCAGCACTACCCGACTACCAAACCGGGAGTCAAACAATGGGATCAAATCGGCAATGATGCGGAGCATCGTCGTTTGCGCGTACACATCTATGAGACCGTAGATGCTTACGCAAGTGATCGGGCCGATCCCCGGAAGATCAGTCCGGGCGACGATCATGGTGCCTGGAAAAGTTCCCCGCATACTAAATCGCTTTGTGCTGTAGCGCGTGCGCACGGTTTCAATTTCCTGGACGCTCACATCTTCAGAGAACGCGACAACACTGGAACCCCAAGGACGATTCCCACCAATTTCACGATGTACAAACTGACTTCGATCCAAATCCCGTGGAACGACACTCTCCTGGAGGAGCATTATATCTGCATCAGACTGAGTTCGCAGGTATTCCCATGCCTCTGTCCGTTCCTGCCGTGTTCGCTTCCAATGATCCATGTTCCAGGTGCCGATGGAATACTGGCTCCATTGGGCATTCGGATCTTTCGAACTCATCGTATCGGTCATGATTTCTCTGTTACAGCAACCTAACGCCGAGACTTCTCACATTTAGATATTCTCGGCAGATGGTGATCGATTGGAGTATAAGGCCGTTAGCAAAGATACGATGTCTCACGCCGTTCAGACAGAGTTGGAGATAGGTATTGCTTCGGTGTACGAATCACATCATCGCAACAGGGACCCGGGCTCTGGCACCAATCTAGATGTGCGCATTAGCGCACCTGCCTCCTTTCTCGGATTGCATTGCCGTATATGACTGCAAATCGTCTTGCCGGCCAGTCGTGTTGATTTCAGTTTCAGCCAGTAGCATTCTACAAAAACCTCCAGTTGTTTTCATGTCGTTTGATCCCGCTTGGATCAATGGTGTAATACATTTAACCAGATTTATGGACATTGAACCTTGAACTGTCTCCGTGTTGAGGAACTGCAAAAATAACAGGTCGCAAACCAGTGAGTATTTCTGAGTATCCCGGCCATTTGACGGAGCAACTACACGGCGAAGGGGTTCGGGTTACCGACTCTTGTGCTCCAGAAGTAAATCTCGGGGAGCTGCATACTATTTACCGAGGGACATAATTTGCCTCCCTTATGTAGAATATCCGCACCATGTAGGCGGAGTACAACTTTTGGCTAACTCGCTGGATCACTTTTCTCCGGTTTGTCCGATTTAGGGCTTACCGAAAAACAACTGATTTACCATCTCACAAAGCTCAAAAAATCAGTCTGAATGTAGTGCAGATCCAAAGCCGACAAAGGCTAAGTCATGTGCTCCTGCGTCGTTATTTTCTGTTGAAAACCGGCTGTGGGAGCCCTCGGCCAAGGTGGCTGGCTACATGGTCCGCAACCATATATCAAGGGTGGGCATTTGCTTGGAACCCGGTTGGCAGGCAGTGGAGGTGCTGCTGGGTTGTGTGCATGCCGGAGTGTCGGCGTGTATGCTGAGCATGCGCTGGCCCGGAGTTGCAGTGGATCAGGCGCTCGGACGATTGGGGGTCAAGTATGTGTTGACCACACGTACAGATATGAAGACTAAGTGCTTGGATCCTGCTACGTGCTACACTGAGAAGCCTCATGCATGTGACACCAGCCCTTATGAAGGCGTAGCCACGATATTATACACATCGGGTTCGTCAGCCACCCCCAAAGCTGTGGCACACAGTTTGGAAAACCACATGATCAGTGCACAAAGTGCATGCGCGGCACTAGATTTAGGGAGTCGTGACCGGTGGCTTTTGAGTCTTCCACTCTGGCATGTCTCAGGGATCAGTATTGTCTTTCGCTGCTCTATAGCCGGTGCAGCGATTGTCATCCCCGATCCCGGGATGTCTCTCACAGAGGCTCTATCCAGCTATCAGATCACGCATGTATCCATGGTTTCGACACAGCTACTACAAGTCTTGGAACAAGACCAGAAGCCTCCTGCCCACTTGCGTAAAGTCATCGTCGGAGGGGGGCCGACGCCCCAAGGTATCTTGAAAATGGCAATAGACAAAGGGTGGCCGATCCGCACAACGTATGGGATGACGGAAACGAGCTCAATGGTCACCCTAAGCGAAAAAAATCCATCTCCTGGTTCCTCTGGACGTGTACTGCAGGGAAATGAACTCAAGATTACCGGAGATGGCGAAATACTAGTTCGCAGCCCCGCCATTTGTCTAGGATACTTGAATGCGGACACACTCGAAAATATCGCAGATGAAGATGGATGGCTACATACCGGGGACCTGGGACGACTGGATGAAGCCGGGGAGCTTTATGTTCTGGGCCGCAAGGATAACATGTTTATTTCAGGAGGTGAAAATATAAGCCCGGAAGAAATCGAACACACGCTCTGCGGTGTTCAAGGCGTACAAAAAGCCGTCGTGGTACCAATACCTGATCCAGAGTTCGGACAGCGTCCGGCAGCATTCATTCAAGGGAACGCAAATTTTGAAGATTTGGAGGAAATTCTCAATCGTGAGCTCCCTAGATTCAAGATACCCAAATACTATCCCTGGCCGGACAGCATCTGGTCACACTCGCTCAAACCCGACCGAAAATTACTCACTGAACTGGCAGTCCGGCTTCAGGACAGCACCTGACTCCCCGACAATCAAACTGAAAGGGTGTATTTTGAGAGTGTATGCAGAGTGTCCAAGCGTATCTGTCAGGCCCTCATCTTAAATGAAACATCACTCGGGTAACCATAAATGTAACTGGTCAAACCAGCCCGATTCTCTCGCAGACACTCCATACAGCTTACAAATTCATTCCCCAAAGCTCCTTATCAATTCGACCTTGTTTTCGTTACATGTGCTTTATCAAACACTTCGTGCCTGCTAAACTGACACAATTTCCAAACACAAATGCACCGAAGTCACCATAGAATTCTCGGACGGATACTCCCGATCGGCAAGGATAATCATGCCCGGCTTATCAAGTTCACATGTGTGTAACATGTCAGCCATTTGCAGTAATACAGCTGCCAGGAGGGTGGTAGTTCTGCTGTTGTTGATCCTGTTGGTTGTCCAGCAGGCTTGGTCTCAGGATCAAGAACAGCGTAGGACTACACTCCTGCAGCAGCGCATAGCAGAGCGCATCGTTGCAGCAAAGATGAAGCGCCCAAGTGCACAAGTGATTGCCTCTGAAGCAGATTCTCTGGTCTTGGTCACGCTATACAACTTTTCCCAAGGTGCTTCCTGGTTTGATAATACGGGATGGCTGCAAGCGCCGGTATCTCAGTGGCATGGAATTACGCTCAACAGTAACGGCCGCGTGATGTCTATTGACCTTAGCGATAATGGGTTGGCCGGCCTGCTCCCCACACCTCTGGGTACGCTTGAAGAACTTGAAGAGCTAGATCTGTCCTATAACGATCTGAGCTTTTCTATCCCCGCGTCACTGGCCAATCTGACGGTATTGAGGGAGTTAATCTTGTGGGGTAACAGGCTTTCCGGCGCTATTCCACCGGAGCTGGGGCAGATGCCGGTCCTGGAGAAATTATCACTCTTTCGGAATCAATTGACCGGCCCAATACCACCAGAACTGGGCAATATTTCTTCGCTCAAGCGGTTGTACCTGGATTTTAATCAGCTGGAGGGCTCAATACCTGTTGAACTGGCAAATATCACAGGTCTTGTCGAGTTGTTCGTTGATGGAAATAACCTCACGGGTGAATTTCCTATGGAGCTGACTACATTCCCATCGCTGATTTCGCTGTATGCGGGCTTTAATCGGCTAACAGGGACGATTCCTATTGAATTGGCCTCGATGTCTACATTGGAGAACCTATCACTGGAGGGCAACCAACTCACTGGCGTGATTCCACCTGAATTAACCCAAGGACCGGGTTTGACAAAAGTATACCTGGCAAACAATCGCCTCACAGGTGTGATCCCGGAGGGCTTTGGCAGCATGTATTTTCTTACCACTCTGGATTTGGAAGGGAATGGGCTAACGGGCTCATTGCCTCCGGATCTGGAAAGAAGTTCCAATCTGCGCCTGCTGAACCTATCAAATAATCAACTCACGGGCGAGGTTGCCCGGCTGCCAGGATCATTGGATGAGCTGTACCTGCGAGGGAATCAGTTCACGGGTGATTTTTCGTCGATTATCGAATCGCTTACTTGGTTGCGTAAGATAGATATAAGGGGCAATGCTTTTACGGGTACACTCGAAAATATGTATGGCCATCAGAGGCTGGTTGAAGTTCGACTGAGCAATAATCAGTTGACCGGTTCATTTATGCCGCATCGCAGAGCAATGTACTACCTCCAGATTTTGGATCTCGCCAGGAACAGGTTAGATGAAATGACAGATCTCACGGAGTGGGCATTCCTGGACACAGTGGATGTCTCGGAAAACCAACTGGATTTCCTGGATTTAGCCCAGAGTGCTGGCTTGGCAAATAAAAGTTTTTTCGTTTATGCACCACAAGATTCATTACCTACACAGGTCCAACGTACCGGTTCAGAGGTTATTTTCAGCGTGATGGATTCGGCGGATGGGAATAAGTATAGATGGTTCCGGAATGGAGAAGTTATCAGTGGTGCGGACTCAATATCAATTCGGGTTGACGCAAATGAATCTGTGGCTAAGTATTACTGTGAGGTAACTAACAGTGCGTTGCCCAACCTCACGCTGGTCAGTACGATTAAGACGACAGATGCCACGCCGACACGTTCAACCCCGGTGGTAGATGGGTTTCTACAAATAGCAGTTGGCAAAAATTTCCCGAACCCGTTTGGAACCAGTACCACGATCCCATTTTCACTGGTCGAACCGGGTCCCGTTCGTATTGTCGTGTATGATATTTCCGGCCGTGAGGTTCTGACTTTGACGGAAAAGATGTTCGGAGCAGGTGAACATACGGTACGACTGGATGCTGCTAGCCTATCGCAGGGAATATATACCTATGTAGTCAGTGCTGGGACAGCACGGGTTGGGCACAGTATGATGGTAATCAAGTAGATAGAGTGGTAAGGGCAATACCACTCGAGTCTCGCTGAGTATAAGTGCTCAAATCTACTTCCTGCCGTATTACGTTCATTCATGTTATCAAGGCGTTCATTTTTACAACTTTCCAGCTCAGGACTTCTAGCCGTACTCCATGCGGACAGCGAATGGGAGGCAGATATAGCGATCATTGGAGGTGGTACGGGAGGATGTGCGGCTGCGTTGGCTGCGCTGCGAATGAATCAGCGTGTGATTCTTACGGAAGAGACAGAATGGATTGGCGGGCAATTTACGCAGCAGGGGGTTCCCCCGGATGAGCATCAGTGGATTGAGTCTCAGGGTGCAACAGACAGTTATCGGGCGTTTCGAACAGGAGTGCGTGATTACTATCGAAGGTTGTATCCGCTGGTGGATTCTACAGCGGAGTTACTGAATCCAGGTACCTGTGGGGTATCCAGGCTCTGCCATGAACCGCGAGCAGCCCTCGCGGTGTTGACCGACTGGTTTGCTCCTTACCTGAGTACAGGACAGCTCAGAATAATGTTGAATGTGCGACCAACCTCTGCGGAGGTGAGCGGGGATCGTATTCAAGCTGTCCAAATATCTCCCGCAGGTACTGTAATCAGAGCGAAGTATTTCCTTGATGCAACGGAAGATGGAGTACTTCTAGATTTATCACAGACGGAGCATGTCATGGGCGCTGAGGTGGATACGGGAGAATTACACGCCTCGCCTCGTCCGGGACCTCAAAACATGCAGGCCCCCACATGGTGTTTTGCGATGGATTATCGACCGGGGGAAGATCACACGATTGAGCCCCCTGAATCCTATATGTACTGGCGGGACTACGTACCACCAATTGATCCTCCATGGCCCGGGAAGCTGTTCAGTCTGACTTACAGTCACCCAATAACCCTAGAGCCGAGAACGGCTTCATTTGATCCTCGACCGGGAGCGGTCACCGAGAATTTTAATCTATGGACATATCGCAGGCTAATAAATCCGAGATTATTTGGATCGGGGGCCTATGCAGGTGGAATTTCACTTGTTAACTGGCCGCAAAACGACTATATGAACGGAAACCTGTTTGCAGCCTCTGACAGCGCCCTGCATCGACAGGCAGCACGTGAGCTGAGTTTTTCGCTCTTCTACTGGCTTCAGACTGAAGTACCGCGGGGGGACGGAGGCCAGGGTTGGCCAGGACTAAGGTTACGTGGGGATATTATGGGCACTGAGGATGGACTCGCAAAGGCCCCTTATCTGAGGGAGTCCAGGCGCATTCTCTCAGAGTTCACGGTAACCGAAAATCATGTGGGTGAGGAAGCCCGAAAGGGTGCCAAACGTGCGGAGTATTTTGAGGATTCGGTTGGGGTTGGTAGCTATCGCATAGATTTGCACCCGTCTACCGCAGGAGACAACTACATTGATGTTGCTTCTCTACCCTTCGAAATCCCCCTTGGTGCACTGATCCCCATCCGGATGGAAAACCTGTTGCCAGCAGCAAAAAACATCGGTGTAACCCATATCACTGGTGGATGCTACCGACTACATCCTGTCGAGTGGAATATTGGTGAAGCTGTAGGTGCGCTTGCTGCCTGGTGTATCGTCAGAAATACAAAACCGCGAGGCGTGCGCACCAATCATCTGGGAGACTTTCAGGATATTTTGGCGCGGCAGGGTGTTCAGCTACGTTGGCCGGAATCCATTTATTAGACCATGGCACGTCTGCGCAAGCGTTACATACGATTGCCCAAGCGCCAGCGGCGACTGGTCGCAGTGCTATTGGGTGGCTTTGCCGTTCTTTTGGTGAACAGCCTACTCCTTTATCTGATGGAACAATCTACGGCGCTCCTCTACATGAGCAATGTGCTTCTCCATATAGGTCTGGGCACGCTGTTCGTCTTGCCGTCCGCAGTATTTATAACACTGCACCTGGCAAAAATGCCGTTCCGGCTCAACTGGAAAGCAACTTTTGCGGGAACGTTTACAGGGGCGTCACTTATCGCACTGCTCTCTTCGGGGTTCGGCCTCGTATTTCTGGGTTCAACTTGGGCAGGCAGTACTCTGCTGTATGTGCACTTGATCTCTGTTTTCACTTCGATTGGTGGATTTCTGGTCCATGTATCCATGAAAGAGGGGGTACGGTATCGATTCCTGGAGTGGGGGCAGGCCTTTCGATCAGGCGGACTTCACGTATGGCGCCATCCGCTTTCGCTTACGTTGATTGCTGGTCTTGCAGTCACTTTGCTGGTAGGGATTGTGCCTTGGCTTCAGGGTAGGAGGGCGATTTATATGGAAGGGCCCGAAGAAAACCCTCTATCGGCATCACAAGCTATACTGGCACATGATGGATATCTCAATGATGATGATCTAGGCAGATCTGAATCCTGTGGTCAGGAAGGATGTCACCCGGATGTTGTGGCCCAATGGCAGACCTCAGCCCACCGTCTATCCTCGTTCAACAACCCTTATTACCGAAAAAGTGTTGAAGCGTTAGTGGAGCGTGCGGGCAATGATCCTGCACGCTGGTGCGCATCCTGCCACGATCCACTGGTGCTCTTTACCGGACGGTTCACTGATGAGCAGTTATTGGATTTTGAGCATCCAACTGCAATTGCAGGTATCACATGTCTGTCCTGTCATGCAATTGATGCTTTGAGGGATGTAAAAGGTAACGGTCGGTATGTGATCTCAGCTCCGGATGAGTACCCATTCGCCCGTGCGAGCGATGATACCCGCCGGTGGATTCATAACACGCTTATCCGAGCCAAGCCGGACCCGCATAGAGAAGCCATGTTAACTCCGGTCCATCAGACGATGGAGTTCTGCGGTAGCTGTCACAAAGTAGGTTTACCGCCGGGGGTTAATAACTATCGATGGAAGCGCGGACAGAATGAATACGATGCCTGGCAAAGCAGCGGTACGAGCGGGAATACTGTACGCTCATTTTACCTGCCGGAGACGCCTTTATCCTGTATTGATTGTCACATGCCGCGTGTGGCCTCCGATGATCAGGGAGGCACAGGAGGATTTATTCGCAGTCATACATTTGCCGCCGCCAATACTGCGTTGCCTGCGCTCGACGGATATCCCGAACAAGTACGTGAAGCCCAGGAATCCCTGCAGTCTTCTGCGTCCGTTGACATTTTTGCTGTAACGGTAAATGGTCAAACATATGGTCCGAGTGAGACTATGCCCTCCCTTGATCCGGGGGATCAGGTTCAGGTCAGTGTGGTTGTTCGTAATCGGCGCGTAGGGCACTTACTGCCCGGCGGGACAAACGACTCCAACGAAATGTGGCTCGAGTTTGCCGCAAGGGATACATCAGGAGCGGAGGTATTGATCTCGGGGCATCTGGATGACGAAGGCAGGGTTGATTCAACCGCGCATTTCTGGGGGGCGGTGCAGGTGGATCGTGCAAGCAATCTTATTAGTCGCCGAAATGCACAGGACTGGATTGCTACGGTCTATGCAAATATGATCGGACCAGGGACTGCACACACGGTGCATTACCGCTTCCAGGTGCCCAAAGGCACAACAATCAGTGAGCTGTCTGCTCAATTGTATCATCGCAAGTTCAAGTGGTACTTCCACAACTGGACGTTTCGCGGGCAGGTTGCTCCGGGGGAGCCGGACTCACTGGCACGCAAGGAGGTTGATCTGCGGAGATGGGAATTGGCACCGGGTCAAGTCCCGGAGATTCCTATTACTTTGATGGCCTCCGCAAAGCGGTCAGAAAGTGGCCAGCCCGATACAACATACGCCCTGTGGGAGCGGTGGAATGACTATGGGATTGGACTTTTTCTGGAGGGGGATACGCGCGGTGCGCTTGAGGCATTCGGTCAGGTTTCGTCTATTGCCCCGGAAAGTCCCGAGGGACCAATCAATCTTGCTCGTGTATATCTTGCTGAGGGCAGTCTCGAAGAGGCGGAATTAGCGTTGCTGGAGGCCGAGCGGAGGCAAGCCGGATACATTAAGACCGCTTATTTCCGTGGTGAAGTATTGAAAGGATACGGTTCGTACGATGATGCGATTACCGAGTGGCTGTATGTGTACGAGGCCTATCCGGCAGACCGTGTACTACTGCTTTCTATCGGTCGGATGCATTACCTGATGGGGCGATACGAGATGGCACTACAGTGGATTGACCGCGTCCTTGAGATCGATCCCGAGGACCTTGGGGCCTTGTATAATCGCATGTTAACGCTCGGGGCCCTAGAACGTACAGAAGAACTTCAAGAGGCGCAAAGGGTGTATGAATTTTACAAGGATGATGAGACCGCTCTTGCAGTAACCGGCCCCTATAAGCAGCGTCATCCGTCAGACAATCTAGAGGCTCAGCCGATCCACGAGCACATGCTGCATTCAGTACAGCACTAAGGTTGTTTGGGTGCAGCGAATTCGTCGTATTGTTCGCGCCGGATATCTATTCCGCACTTACTGAGTTTTGTTTCCAGGCGCTCATAGCCTCGATCCAGATGGTAGATTCGGCCAACGTGTGTAGTTCCTTGTGCGATCATCCCCGCAAGTACCAGTGATACGCTTGCGCGTAGATCCGTACTTATGACACGTGCTCCACTAAGTTGAGTGCCACCGTTGACGGTCACCTGATTGCCAACAACGCGAGCTTGAAGTCCCATACGGCCCAATTCCGGGATGTGATTGAAGCGGTCACCATACACCTGGTCGGTAACTGTAGCTTTTCCATTTGCACAGGCTAGGAGTACTGTCCATTGGGCCTGTAGATCTGTGGGGAATCCCGGATAAATAGCGGTTTTGATGGAGACCGGTTTTATTGATTCGGGGGGAGTTACGATAACTTCGTTGTCTGCAATGGTACACGCAGCTCCGGTTTCCTTGAATGCCTCTACAAATTGCTTGCCTAGGTGATCTGGGCGGGCATGGGTCAGTCGTACGGGCTCTCCTGGCACGCCCGCGATTGCGGCAGCAATCATGAACGTTCCCAATTCTATGCGATCCGGACAGTTGCTGAAGTCGATTGCCTGCAGATCCTGAACTCCCTCAACTTCAATAGTGCGTGTTCCGATCCCATTCAGCCGTGCTCCCATGGCCGTGAGCATTTCGCAGAATACGACCACATCCGGTTCAATTGCCGCATTTTCGATTCGGGTACCGCCACGCCCCAAACTGGCGGCTAGTAATAGATTGATGGTAGCCCCTACGCTTGATGGTTCAAGTTTGTAGCATCCGCCTGGCAATCCCCCGCGGGGCGTCTGCGCGACAACGTATCCTTCATCCAGACCAATCTGTGCTCCCAAGGCCGTGAGTCCTTCAAGGTGCAGGTTAACGGGCCGGGGTCCCCAAGCACATCCGCCCGGCAGTGAGACGCGTGCACGTCCGCAGCGGCCAAGGAGTGCTCCTAACATATAGAAGGAGGCACGCATTTTCTTTACGAGCTCATAGGGAGCCTCGGGGAATCCTATCCGGGTTGCATCGATTTCCAGCCCAGTATCCTTACGTGTGACCGCTGCACCTGCAATCCGGAGCACATGAGAAAATGTAGTTATATCGCGAAGCTTTGGAATATGGGCCAGGCGTGTGACTCCCTGGGGCAGAATTGCGGCAGCCATCAGTGACAATGCTGCATTCTTGGATGCACTTATGGCCAACGTACCGCGAAGTGGCTGGCCTCCTCGAATTACAAGTTTCTCCATGAGTAATCATTATACAACGGCAAAGATAATGAGCTGTGGGCATTATCCTGTATGCCGATATGTTTTGGGTACTACGGCACGCTTTCCTCACTAATCGGGTTGTTAACTACTCCGTGGTAAACATCCGAATTAGGGCGGTCGAGGAAATTATCCCTCGGGGTGGCTGTGTATTGTAGGTGTACTTTATTATCAACGTGTGGTTTGTGGTCGGAGACAGCCGTATTGCAGATTACGGTGGCATTGGTCACCGTTCTCAATGGAGCCACTCGCTCATTTGGGAGATGTTTTTAGATATGTGCTGATCGTTGGCCTATGAGTCAAGCCACCAATCTTGCGTAATAGACCTTAGCGACAGGAGATATCCGACCTCCAGAATGCATACATCATGTAATATGATACAAGAACCAAGAGATTTGATCTTCGCAGACACATCAAAGGGTATGGATGCGAACAAAAACAACTTATTGAGTGTACGCTTAACGGAGTTGGTTCTTGGAGAGTCCGTTCGTTGGAGTATCGCCATCTAAGTCAATCTATCAACTCAATTCAAGCGATGGGATTCAGACATAAATCAGTTCAGCATCATGCGCAAGGCCGAGGGGGCACCAAGCACAGATATCCTTACTGAAAATTGCCAACAGCAAGACATAATGCTCCGTGAGCGGCAGTATAGATTGGCATGCGAAGATAATCTCTCATTTATAGAACGATTGCCCGGAGGATATTTTAAGTTGATAGTCACATCACCGCCCTACAATATTGGTAAACCATATGAAGGGCAACTCAGCATGCAGGAGTACATTGAGCAGCAGCGTCAGGTAATTACTGAGTGCGTGCGACTTCTTGCCGAAGATGGGTCTATCTGTTGGTAAGTAGGCAACTATGTCGATCAGGGCACCATAGTTCCACTTGATGTGGTTTTGCATCCCATTTTCGCTGATCTTGGCCTCCGTCTACGTAACAGAATTATTTGGCATTTTGGTCATGGACTTCACTGTAAAAAGAGATTGTCTGGTCGTTATGAGACAATCAATTGGTGGACGAAAGGCGACTCGTATACATGGCATTTGGATCCCATACGAGTTCCCCCAAAGTATCCTAACAAGCGCCACTATAAAGGTCCAAATGCAGGTAAGCTGTCATGCAATCCGAAAGGCAAAAATCCCGGAGATGTTTGGATGTTTCCGAACGTGAAGAGCAATCATGTCGAGAAGACAGTTCATCCATGCCAGTACCCAGTTGAACTGGTTGAGCGGTTAGTCCTGTCTATGACAGATGTTGGAGATGCCATATTTGATCCGTACGTCGGTGTAGGTTCTAGCGTAGTTGCTGCTATATTGCATGGTCGACGAGGCTACGGGTGCGATATTGTGAGAGAATATATTGAAGTTGCAGAGGAACGAGTAGCGCAATGTATTGCCGGACGATTGAAAACTAGACCAATGGGAAAACCCATCTACAACCCATCGCTTCCCAATGGTGGTCATTAATGGAGATAGGGGGTACTTACTCACATCTGAATGGAATGGAGTACCTTCTCGTTCATCAACCTTCAGTGTGGGAGGAGATTAAGGAGGTTATAAGCAGAATGGACGCGGGTGCGCATAAGACGAAGATATCGAAGGAGCAGACAATGGCAGGGAAGAAGTTGCATTCTCCAGGCTCGCTTAACAAGGCGTTTAAGGAGGCATTTTACACGCGAGGATGGTCTGAGAGAAAAATTGATTTCTGGGTGACGGATGATGCCAAGTTGTTGAGGCGGATTTATCAAAGCCCCTCTGGGGAGCAGCGCAAGGCTATCGAAGCTATTGGCTCGGAGGCCATAAAGTCATACAATCAGACTGATTTCGTCAAGAATAGAGTAGCAGTTGAAGTGCAGTTTGGCGAGTATGCGTTTGTAGCCCATGATCTATTTGTCAAACACATGAGTTTTTTCACTGCTGACGAAATAGATGTTGGGATTGAAATCTTACCGATGAAGATTATGGAGCGAGAGATGTCCTCGGGCGTACCGTACTACGAGCGGGATTTGTTAAATATTATTCGTCAAGGTCGAGGAGTACCTGCTGTACCATTGGTCCTCGTAGGGATTAAACCCTGATTGGGCTCTCCCATTCTCTCACCGGGTTGCATGGTGACTGTTCCGCCGGATATGATGAATGCTTGGGGGAAGCCCGTAGCACAACAGCCTGTGCTCACGCCGGGCCATTGTGTCGTGATTAGCGAGAATTTGAAGGCGATTGACTTCGGATACGGGAGGCGCATGAAACTCACATGTGTCTCGTGACTGACGAGGAGATTCGCCAGCGGTTACAGGTAAGTGAGAACAGCAGTTAGTACTTACCCGGAAATTAGGTATTGGTCGCGTAGAGATAAAATATTTGGTTCTACCGCAATTTTTGTGGAATGATTAAATGTGGGTTCCATCAAAATATAGCGTACTCAATGGAATCTTATCTGGATTTGACACGACTGACCTTGGGATTGGGGGACGACTGGAAGATTGACAAGGTGCTACTGGATGAGCAGAAACAGCGAGTAGACCTCTACATTTCGCATTTGGGGGGCGTTCGAGATAGTGGGGGCAAAGGAGGCCCCAGGAACAAGCTTGCACGATATTCGTGAATAGTTGCAAGTCTTCCTGATCACCCGAGTGAGCCAGTTATGCGTAAGTCCCCCTCTCCCCACCCGGTGACAGCAGCGTTTGACCGTGGGCCGGCCAAGTATTTTCATGGGCGAAAGGATATACTGCATGATTTTAGCGAACTAGTCACACGGGCGACTCAGGCGAAGTCTGGCACGACTTTTCTGATCCAAGGTGCCCCGGGGGCGGGCAAGACCGCACTCCTCACTGAATGCGAAAGTCTGGCACAAAAGGATGACTGGGAGACCGCGGAAATTTCTTCAGTGGCCCTCTGGGATACGCACGAATTACAACGGTCGCTTAAATTAAGGAGAACATGGAAGGTCGGTGGTGGATCTGCACGAGTTGGAATTTCTGGCATTGGGGAGGCGGAAATCAATGCGGAAAGATCTCCCCAGACCGTAAAGAATCTACTCCGAGGGGGGAAGACACCGTTGCTACTTACACTGGATGAAGCACAGGTATTGGGCAAAGAGGCCCTGATCCCACCAGACCATTTAAACACTGTAGTTGATGTCCTCAACTCCATTCATAAAGGGAGACTAGGTCGACCTGTCATCTTGATCGCAGCAGGGGTGGGGACAACAGCAGACGGTTTTGAATCACTAGGGATTTCGAGGTTTGCGGCAGATGCTTTTGTGGAACTGGGGGCATTGGGCAAGGAAGCTGAGCGCAGAGTTCTACATGACTGGCTCAAGAAGGAGGGTGGAGCCAAAGGAAATCCTACCGCTTGGATTGATGCCATTGCCCAGGAAACCCATGGCTGGCCGCAGCATATCTTGTCATATATGGACCCTCCCGCCATGGAGCAACTGCGTGAGCACAGAAGGGAAATGACCGCAGAGGGATTGAATGCAGTCCTAGAAGCGGGACGGGCAAGGCGGGCTGCGTACTATGAGCAGCGGGTACGAGGTTTCGACGAAGAACTTCGACAGAACTTTGCGAGATTGTTTGTTGATATTCCATTAGGAGGAAGTATTACCGGTAGTGCGGTTCGGTCGTCTTTAACACAGGAATATGGCTTTGATGAGGCCAAAGAGCTGTTTCGTCGCGCAGTGAGCAAGGGGATCATAGATGGGAGGAATGGGCGTTATGTTATCCCTGTCCCATCCATGCAGGATTGGTTGGTCTCCAAGTACGGCCGGGATACAGAAAAAAGAAATGCCATCGAGATTGATCGGGCGGGACCACGAGAAGGGGCCACCGCTATAGTCACACAGAAAAAACTCGACCAAGAAATCCCCACTCAGTCCCCAGGGCAGTCACGCGATGTTGAAGACCGGGACTCCTTTTTCGGACGCTGAGCTACTCACCGCCTGACGACCGTCCGCACTCCGGCTGGGCGGCCATCAACCTCCATTCGCATGAGGTATACGCCGCGCGAAAGGGATTCGCTGTTCCACAGTATCTGGTGTGCTCCGCTCCCGTAGAGTTGGTCCGTGAAGGTCGCCACCCGGTGCCCCAGCACATCAAACACGTCCAGGCGCACCGTTGCAGACTGTGAAGTCGTGAACTGCAGTGTCGTCTCCCTGACGAACGGGTTAGCTCCAGGCAAGGAGCATTAGAGGCTCCCTTCGTATGCATTTTAGACATTTGTGCGAGGCTCGTCACTTTTTACTACCGTAGCGTCTCCGACATTTGCACACCAACGTAGATAGCCTCTTCTGTAGGAGAATAGATCCCAGCCGCTGACTGAATAAACCTGTTCCACACAAATACCGGTAGAACCAAATATTTAGGGCAGAAGCAGTGCAGAGAGCTGCTAATTCCTCGAAGCCTCAACCAAAAACAAAATCGTAGATGCGGTCAGGTGCAATACATATGCGGCCAAGTATGCTGGAACATTGCGTGGCCTATCACCGCGACCATGGCCACCTTCTCGATTCCTGACTGTTGGGACCCCGCTCTTCAATACAGACGCTAGACTGTTAAACTCACTCTGCAGATATTTTGGGATCAACCCCCGATTAAAGACGATATCAATTAATTTTGTTGCCGTGTCTTTTTCATCGAATGGCCACCGCTTTAGCTTGCAAATGATCTTCAGAGTGCTTTCCAAGGCTTTACAGCTTCCACTGATCGCGTCCTCGTACTGTTGATGTCTGTACTTCTGGTGTGCGTCCTGAAATTCCGTCTGCGCGCCAGCGAAGCGTCGGTCTTGCAGGAGATATAACGTTTCTCTCACGGTTTCTTTGTGCAGGAACTCCGAATCCCTCCGCACTATTTTTCCTGCCTCGTATTGATAACCGATACCATGTTCATTGAAGCGCTCATTCAGTTCAAATACAGCATCCCCTACGGCTGACGTCATCATCATGCGTCTTTGTTTGTGGCATTCGGACGCAACGTGCTCCACTAGCCTAAACGAAAACTCAATGGTGTCCAGTGCTTGATCAAGCTCAGATTCTAGGAGGAAATCAAGGATAGATTTTAGGTCCTCATTTTCGGAGTTGAGTCGAAATTTGCCGTACTCTCTTGCTAGCGTATCATGAATAATTTTATACAAATTCTCTCCGAGTATACTGTGTGCCAGGCTCTCAATATTCTGAAAAGTATCTAGCAAAATATGCACAACCTGCACCCGAAATTGCTCGGGGAGTTCGACATATTGGTAAACGTCAGGAGTTTTTCCTTCCGATCGTTTTTTGCACTTGGAATAGATATCAAAGAGAGCCATTGCTTACAGTAATCCGCGTAATTCTATGGGCAAGCAAGTCCATTAGCCCGTGGATAAACAATTTTTTCAGTGAGTGGTACGCCCGTGCTCTGTGGGCATGTGAGTTGTTTCTTTTTCGATGTTTGGAGGATTGACCAT
Source organism: Rhodothermaceae bacterium bin80 (assembly GCA_002238805.1). GTDB lineage: Bacteria > Bacteroidota > Rhodothermia > Rhodothermales > Bin80 > Bin80. The sequence continues at coordinate 26,991 of MPNB01000052.1, forward strand.
GCGCAAGTTTGCAATTGTAGTGGATTTTTTCGCCGATCTTTGCTGTCCCCTATTTTTCAGGGGATCTCAAAAAGGGCTATTTTTCGTTCTTTTCTTACAGGTCGGCGTCCTCTTTTGGGGG
>MPNB01000053.1 GCA_002238805.1 Rhodothermaceae bacterium bin80
CACATGTCTTTTTGTGCATGCTGGCCTACTACGTAGAATATCATCTGCGTCGTAAGTTGGCGCCGATGTTGTTTGCAGAGGATGATCTGGAAGCAAAACGCGTACAGCGCGAAGAAGTTGTCGAACCCGCCAAACCCTCGGAATCGGCGAAAAAGAAAGCCCAAACCAAACGAACGGTGGCGGGCGAGAAGGCGATGAGTTTTGCGAATCTGATGGAAGAACTTTCAAAGGCATGCCGCCTCGTTGTCATTCCGAAAATCAAGACGGACGCATCCCCCGAAGTCGTCATGGTCAAGGAGATCAGTTCCACCCAAAAGCAGGCATTCAAACTGCTGAATATCAAACTGCTGTAGTCCCCGGTTCACCAAACTGGACTCCCCAGACCACCGTCCCTGGCAGTCAATAATCTTTCAAAAAAAGCCTCAAATTTGTGGAGAAAATCGTGCCTTCGAAAAAATCAAAATAGGGGGAAGTTCAGTAATATGGTATTCTCGTACGGATACACGCCAACGAATCATTGCATCGCCACGCAATCTCACGCTCCGATCCCCAACCCTCCATATACCCAATCAGTAACATCCGAAAATAAGCTCCCGGAGCAAGACCGGGACGACCAATACCGTCCGCATAAAATACGTGACAAATCTCCTCCACAAACTTGTCAAAACCATACATGCAAAGCACCGACTCCAAGGCCTCGTAAAATGCATTTGAAGAGGAGCAGAGCTCATCCGAATAAATATATAGCTCACCTTGTGTACGCTCCTTTCGCTTTCCTAATGCATGAATTTGCACCGTTAAACCCGAACATAGATACTCCCTCGAAATATACCCCGTCAACTCTAGAATTCCTAGACTCCCTACTTTATCCACAGGCTGCTATACCTGAACTTCCCCCTGGTGTAGTATAGCAGGGGTAACTTCCGATTAAAGGTTCGTTGGACATTGTCCGGAACAGTTACACTAATTCATGCCCCCGGATCACATGACGCCATTTTCTACGCATAGTTACAAGACTCTCTTACACTCAACTATTTTCAAGATAGTAGAGTGCAGGCAATCCCCGCAATTCGTGGGCAACATCCAGACCATAACCCACAACAAAATCTCCCCCGGAAATAAAACCCACGTGATCTACTGCAATAGAACTCGCTTCATTTTGCAACAAGGCAACTACAGTGACAGACTGTGGTCCGTGCTCGGCGATCCTGCGAAGCGCATGGGTCAATGTTCTGCCACTATCCACAATATCCTCGACCAGAATCACATGTCGATCACAAAGAGTTACGGTTAGAGGCATGAGTTCACGAACTGATTGACTGCTCTTGGTACCTGTTCCGTAAGAAGAAAGGCGCCAAAAATCCACCGTACAGGGTAAGTCTATGGCTCGTACAAGATCTGCCGCAAATACAAAGGCGCCATGCATCAGGCCGAGTACAATCGGGTGCTGGCCGTGATGTGACTGTGTCAGGATATTGCCCATCTCCCGGACGCGAGCCTGGATGGCATCTGCATCCTTGAATAATCTCAGGCGATGACCGTGTATGATCTCAGTTTTGCTCGTAATAGAGTCTGGCATACTGTTGAGTCGATGGGGTTACGCGAAACTCGTGAGCCATTCGATATCCGACAACCCATGCAATCGTCGCACCGCTACATACTACGGACACGTGCCTGCGCTCCTGCGTAGGTACAGCATCATCCGTTAGTAGATCACTGATTTTTTTTGTGCCTTGCATTCCTAGTGGACGCATTCGATCACCAGGAAGCCAGCCGCGAACCTTAAGTGGTAATACTAACTTTCCTGCATCAAGCCAAACACCCACCGGATCAGAAAGATTTGAGGGTTTCTCCTGTGTAAGGTAGAGTCGAACCTGTCCACCCGGGACAGCTACTGCCGTATTTTCAGAAAGCAGTCCCGTCTCATTTGTCTTTTTTTGCTCAGCCGAAGTAGTAAACACAAGATGGGTTCGATCCCGCCAGATCACTCCCCCACCCACCTCAATTTGTTTTCCAGTCTGCGAATTCACCAGCGCCAGAATCCTCCCAGCAAGTGCCTCATTTGCGGATGATTCTGGGAGCCACCTGCGGAGTCCTTCAATTACCAATCGTCGAGCAAGTACATTCGGTAGCTGCGTCAGATGTACAATTGACAGTGATTGCCCACGGGTAGCAACAGAAAAATTTCTATCTATCATTGGGCGAATCACCTCATCAACCCATTCGCCAACAAGTCTGGCGCTCCGTGCAAGTGTTTCGGCGTTCAGATTTGGCATGACACTTGCGCGCAACTGGGAGCGCAGATATTTCATGTCCTTATTACTCTGATCCTCCCGCCATTCCAAATCCCTAGCATTTGCATAGGCGTGGATTGATGCTCTACTCTCCTCAAGAAATGGTCGCATCAAATTGATCTGTTCTGTCAATGGACGAACAGGGCGCATTGCAACAAGCCCTTCTGGGCCCGTTCCCCGATTAAGATTCAACAACAACGACTCCGCCTGGTCATCAATGTGGTGCGCCACAGCCACAACAGATATGCGTTGCTGTGCGGCTATTTCAGTAAACGACGTGTACCGAAGGTCACGCGCCGCCATCTGGACAGAGCATCCGGTGTCAGCGGCATGTGTGCGTGCGCAAATATGTCTTACGTGCAGGTTTAACTCCCGCTGTTGGCATAGCTCATGAACCAGCGCTTCGTCGGCGACAGATTCATGGCCACGTAAATGATAATTAATGTGAGCCACCTCACACTCGTATCCCAGCACCCCCAGAACATCCAGCAACGCAACCGAGTCAATGCCTCCACTTACCCCTACGAGTATGCGCTCACCCGGACTTACGTGAGCAGTGCACTCCATATAGGATGCTACTCGATCACGGAATGAATCAATCGGGTTCTTCATGATCCGCAACTTGCCGATTGAACCGCTGCTTCAATTCATCATACGTCAATCGGATCAGTGTTGGTTTTTCACTGGGGGTCCGATAGGGTTCCTTGCACTGGAAGAGTCGATCAATCATTGTCCGCATCTCATCCTCATTCAGCTTAACCCCAGGAGAAATTGCACCACGTACGGCTATACTGCGGGCCATTTTTTCCTGGATAGGAAGGTGTGTCAACTCAGTATTGGCCTTGTATTCATCAAGTATGGACTGCAGGATTTCCTTTTCTGCTCCGGGCCGCAGGTCTGAGGGTACACCCCTGATCGTTACTGTGCGATTCTCAGAGATTGAATAATCGAACCCAAGTGCCATGGCAAGCGGATCAAGTTCACGCAGAAGTTCACAATCATCCTGATTAAGACATATCAGTTGGGAAAACAAGAGCTGTTGTGACAGCCCGCCCCCGGCCTGTAAATCTGCCAGAGCACGTTCAAACAGAATGCGTTGATGAGCAGCCTGCTGGTCGACAATCAATACACCATTGTGTAGTTGGGTTAGGATATAATGGTCTTGCAACTGCCAAAGAAAGCCTTCCAGATCTGGAGTTGCCCCGGAAGGCGCTCGGCTACGCTCAATGTCGTATATGATCGTGGATTGCTGTCCTTGAACCGGTGATAACTCGTCCGCGCGAGGCGGCGGCCTCCAATTGGTCGTGGTGTCATTCCGCCCCTCCTGAAAACTCAACGACGAAGCACTACTTGGATATTGAGGGATCAAATCAGCGGTCCCAAGCGCTCGCCTCGATATCGCCTGCACAAAATTGTACACTCCTCGGTCATCATCGAACCGGACCTCCGTTTTTGCAGGATGCACATTCACGTCAATGTGCTTGGGGGAAAGATTCAGAAACAGAACATAAGCGGGGTGACGGCCTTCTGGAAGCAAAGTGTCATAAGCTGATCGGATTGCATGATTTAGACTAGGACTCTTTATCGAACGATTATTTACAAACAAATACTGATCCCTACGAGATTTCTTGGCATGCTCCGGATGCGCCAAAAATCCTACTGCAGAGATATAGCTCATGGATTCATTAACCAGCACAAGATGCTGACTAACATCCGTCCCAAGGATGGCACGAACACGCTCCTTTAACGCATCCGAAAATTCCTCTGCGCGTGAACCTGATAACCGATATATCTCATGCCGATTATGTACCAACCTGAACGTGATCCACGGATTAGCCAGCGCTTGAGCAACAAAGATGTTTGAGATATGACGAAACTCTGTCGCAGGTGCCTTTAAAAAACTCCTGCGCGCCGGAACATTGAAGAATAGATTGCGAACGGCTACAGTCGTGCCAACTGCCGCAGCACACGGAGAACTCTCAAGCACCTGCCCTCCCTCAATACGCACGAAAACCCCCTGATCATCCTCTGCCCTCTTTGTTCTCATAGATACCTGTGCGATCGCCGCAATTGAGGCCAATGCTTCACCTCTAAATCCGAGCGTCCGTATGTCCTCCAGATCTTCCGCGCTCGTAATCTTACTGGTCGCATGACGCTCAAAACACTGAACGGCGTCTTCGGGCCCCATGCCTGAGCCATTATCGCTTACTTGAATCAAGCTGCTGCCCGCGGCTTTTACCGAAAGAGAGATTTCTGAGGCGCCTGCGTCAATGGCATTCTCGAGTAATTCTTTTGCAGCCGATGCAGGACGCTGAACTACTTCTCCAGCCGCGATCTTATTGGCCAATTCGATCGGCATTCGCCTAATCTGCACAGCATGCTCCATAGGTGCTCCTGCTATCGTCCGATAGCGTTGTAGATATACAAAGCCGTGAGCAATAGTGCAGCTAGGTAATACAGTGCAACAGGGCTGCGTCTGCGACGAACACGGCTCTGAATTCGAATTCGCCGCTTGAGACTATCGTCTTTGCGCGGATCGTAGTAGCGCGGCGTATAGTCGAATTTTCGGGGTTGTGCTTTAGGTCCGAATAAGAGTCCCATTCTTAGAACCAGTTAACAACAAAGATTATATACATGTAAGACAACGGAGCCGCTACAATAATGCCATCAAAACGATCAAGCATGCCCCCATGCCCTGGTAAAATTAGACCCGAATCCTTCACGCCAGCTACACGCTTGAAACGACTCTCGGCCAAATCGCCAACTGCACCGGAAAGGGTACATACGAGCGCGAGAATCAGCATGTGAATCGTTGCTAGCGGCATGTCTAATGTCAGATTGAGTATGACCACCGCCAGGAGGGCTCCTCCAATTCCGCCAAGAAACCCTTCCCAGGTCTTACCGGGGGAAATAGACGGCGCCAGTGCATGCCTGCCAAAAAAGGATCCTGTAAAAAAGGCAAATACGTCGCTTGCCCATACCAGCACCAGTACTGTGATGGTCAATATCAATGCCTCCTGTTCACTGTATCCTGGAACTACACGCAGGTCTGTTAGGAACGCCAATAAGGCGGTCGGATAGACTGCACCGGAGAGTGTTGCTCCCAGGCGTGTCAGCGGCTGATCGCTTTTCGTAAAGGTGCACCACAACACAAGCCCCACCACAGGCACGGCAGTTAGGAGGAAAATATCCGGTACTAAAGCTCGTAGGGATAAGCCCGCGCCTACCAATAATCCCGTAACTATCCATGCCCGAACACCAGAACGCTCATAGAGCTGATACAGTTCGAGTTGCCCTAAGAGAGCAATTATCAACACAGCAATGCCAAAATACCACGGTCCAAACCAAGCAGAGCCAACCAGCAGGGAGGCTCCGATTGTGGCTGTGAACAGGCGAGTCAGTATCTGTGGCATGGTGCTCAGCAATATGTCTATTTGCTAGAAGAAACTGCCTCGGCCAACTCTTCATCGGTAAGCGCTTCCGCTTCTAACAGCTCTAAGGCCTCTGCCTTCATAGATTTTGGAACCAGTACCTGCACTTTTGCCAATACCCCTTGTGTCAGGTTAAAAGCATGACACCTGTGATTTAACAACACGGAAATAATACCGGCATCCTCCAGACGCGCACAAACCAAGTTAGCCTCGTAGTCGGTGCCGCACAAGAAGACTTCCTCCCAGTTAGCGATGGTCTTTTTCATTTCGGCGATGAATTAAGAGGATACAGACTGCAAAGGCAAGCGTACTGCCTACTACGAGTGACCATGGAACGATCTCTGGATCAGCAATCGATTCCGGTCCCCATTTGGATAAAGATAATGCAAGACCATTATTCAAAAAATGTAATACTATAGGAATCCATAAACTACCTGTACGCCAGGTAACATATGCTAAATAGCACCCTAACAGGACTAGTGGAAGTACCTGGGTAAGGCGTAGATGAAACACGCCAAAAATGACGCCCGTGAGGATAATGCCCCCAACTACGCCCAGCCCCTGCTCTGCCCGCCTCTGCACATATCCCCGAAAAAACACCTCCTCAAAAAGAGCTGGGGTCGCAACAACAAATAGCATATTCAGCGCGAAATTGCCTCCATCCCCGATAAACCATTCAATGAGCTCCATTTGTTGTTCTTCCAGCCTTAGGAGGACATCAGGTAATGGAATTTGTTCATTCAGGAGGTCTAGAGCGAACACAGCCGGAAGCAGGCAAATTAGGGCAACCAACGACAGCGCTCCATCTGCAGTATTGCAAGTTTTAAGTCGGAGATAGCTCAGAGGGCGAGAGGAGTCAAGCGCACTTGCAAGTAGTGCAACACCGCCGAGTCCCAAGGCCAACCCAATTGCGTTGCCTCCCAAAAACGCGTTCCCATTCTCGGCAAAAATATCCTGCTGACCGCTCAAAATATCCTGAAATCCAACGTCATTCAGTGCGAGAAGAAAGGTCGAAGCAATATTACCTATGAACAGGTAAGCAAACAAGCCGACAAATACCCACAACGCCAAAGCTGCGCCGGACGGCCAAGTACCTGTGATGCCATCAAAAACATCCGAACCGGCTGGTCCCAGCCGGGGATTCCGGGAGCCTGCGGCCTCTACTCCATCATCATTTTTACTAAATGAAGCGTCTGCCATGGAAACGTTTATGGCGGTTCATACATTACAGGACATAACGCGCCCGTAGCTCAGTTGGATAGAGCGTCTGCCTCCGGAGCAGAAGGCCAGAGGTTCGAATCCTCTCGGGCGTACTCTTTCGGCTGCTGACCTATTTCTCAAGCTGCCCTTCCGAAGAGGCAACTAAGGTAGCGACGGTTGCATCCCCCGTTATATTGCATACCGTTCGGCACATATCCAGAATGCGATCAACTCCTAGGATCAATGCTATACCCGCCGCAGGAACACCAACCGATTGCAATATGATAATCAGCATAATGATACCAGCACTGGGTACTGCAGCAGTACCAATGGAAGCAAGTAAAGCTAAGAGAATGATCTCCAGTTGGTCCATAAAGCCAAGTGCGATTCCAAGTGTCTGCGCAATGAACACTGCTGCTACCGCCTGATAAAGCGCAGTACCATCCATGTTGATCGTAGCTCCAAGCGGAAGCACGAACGAAGAAACCTCCTCACTGACTCCCAAGTGGTTCTCTGCGCGATCCATCGTAACCGGGAGCGTTGCTCCACTGGATGAGGTGCTGAATGCAACAAGCTGGGCAGGAGCTATCCCCATAATGAATTTCTTGAGCGACATAGGTGTCAAGAATTTCAAGATCGACCCGTAGGTAACTATGACATGTATTACAAGCCCGGCAAGCACCACAAGCATATAGAACCCCAGCGCCCCCAGCAAACTCCACAGTTCATTCAGATTATCCCCCGAAATCAGACTAACCGTATCCGCAAGAAGCGCGAATACGCCAAGAGGAGCAATCCACATGATGATCTCAACAATCTTGATAACAACCGCTGTCAAACTGTCAAAGAAACCTAACATAGGCTTGGCTTTCTCTTTTGGAATAAGCAGGAGTGCGATACCGAACAGTATTGAGATCAATACCACTTGCAGCATATTGCGATTATTGGAGGCTGCTGCTGCGATATTGCGGGGTACCATATCTACGAATGCTTGCAATGGACCACGTTCTTGAGCTGAAGCAGCACTTTCCTGGCGCTCCTCTGCCATATCACTATACCCTGCCTGCAGTTCAAGACGTACCTCTTCTGGAACCGTATCTCCCGGGCGGATGATGTTGACCAGAAGCAAGCCAATTATCAGAGCAGCGACCGTTGTGCTGACATAGATTAGAATCGTTTTACCACCAATCCGGGCCAGTTTACGTGTATCTGAAAGCGAGGCTACGCCGGTTATGATTGATCCCAGTACGAGCGGCACTGCGATCATGAACAGTGCGTTCAGGAAGATGTCGCCAAAAGGACTAATCCACGCCTGCGTGAACTCCCCCCATCCCATTGCAGCGGAAAGAATTCCATAACCCAATCCGAACACAAGGCCCAAGATGATCCATACATGCAGTTGCTTATACCAGTTCATTGCAATAGAATTTTTAATTGGAGTTTCAATATACGACTACAGATTGGCATGCTGCAGGAAATTTCAAAACTCATGAGAAGCCAATTTAATGATCAGTGCATTCCCCTATTGAGGGGAAAACTCACATGTGGAGCCACGTGAGTCCTACCCTGAATGTCTTTTAGCAGTCCAAGCCGTACCTGGATACGACGGTTGTGCAGTCGCGCAAATATTGCTGCATCTGCAGCAGCAAGTACATGGTTTACGATGAGCAAGGTCGTAATCCGGGAAGCTCGGCGTAAGTATGTATTTGCATCAGCATGGTCCTCCGCGTACTGATAGAACCTGGTGGATACATTTGGCTTTGTCCCACCTGGACCTGTTGCCTCCGGTTCGATAGATTGAATGAAATTTCCATTCTCGTCGATCCAGGTTACACGGCCATCTCGGATAATAGCTACGTAGTCCTCCCAGCCCGGAGCGAACTGAAAGTACTTACCCACAAGCTCATAGTACTGCTGTTCTCCAAAAAATGGCAGCACATGTGAAAACGCCGCTCCTGTATCTCCGTGATAGCTATCACGTTCAAGCAGCTGAATTTCCTGGAAAAATGCTCGCACTACCAACCGTTCTGAATCAGACCAGGTGTTCGGTTGCGTTAGGTCAATGTTCAAAAGTGCAGGTGAAATATTCACCGGAGGAGTCGTAACGAGACGTCCGTCCGGTAGTTGGTTCAAGTATTGTGCATAATCGTTAAGCCAATATGCATACTTGATCGGACTCCAGTGCATATGAGCGTCCATCTGATATGCGTCACGCCCGTCTACTCCCTGTTGGCGCCAGGAAGCATATAGCAAGAGCACGGTAGCCTCTCCGGCAATCCCAACTGCCGCCTTGATCCAATGACGGTTATAGGCTTGGCCTAAACCAGGAACTACAGCAGACATACCGAAGGCAAGCGGAGCGCTGCGCCGAGAGCTTGAAAACAGTGTCTCCAGGCTATCAGTAGTAGGCTGCGCCTGGACATTATCGGTAATGACTAGGAGACCAAGAATGAGTGCAATACGCCTCATGCGCTATAGTTGGAGTTGGGCCAGCCACGGAGTAACGAGGCCCTCGAAATATTCAAACGTCCCCGCTCCAAGAAGGCGTTCCCGAATCATTCCCGCCCCATCAATTACGTACGAGACCGGTCGCCCGGATGCAAGTTCATTTCTGAAATATTCCGGCAACTCTTCATACGCTACGTAACCGGAAACCGTTCTTTCGGGTAGCAGATCATCATACAACTGGAGCTCTTCTAAATCTTCATCCGACAATGTTACAACAACCAGACCTACATCCCCATAAGCTTCCTGCAGTGCATCAAGTTCAGGCAGTTCCGTAATACAGGGTTGACACCAAGTGGCCCAGAAATTTAAAAGCACTACGCTCCCATTAAAATCACTGAGATTCATCTCCTCCTGATTGGAAACCAATCGAAACACAAATGGCTCCACGTACTCTGGGGCGGAGGCAGTATCGGCACGCTCGGAAAAACTCCACTCGAGCGCAATCACCAGACCAGACAGGCAGACGAGCAGCGTGCACATGATTGTGACCATCCACTGTATACCTCCACGGGGGACCGGGTATGGATTTCTTCGCAAAACCAGATAAAGCAATCCGACGCTGATTGCAATAAAGAGGAAGCAAAAGATTACAACAGGTGTCATGGCTGTCCGGGAATACCACTACAGGTCAAACCCAAAAATTAAACCAAAGTGCCATTGAACCTCCTTGCCGTAATGCACGCTTGGCTGTGAGCTAACGAATGCATCATCCAGCGTCACAAGAAATGAGTCCGCTCCATAAGTCGCACTGATAAACAATGCCGTTGGCAATAAATAGTAGCTCCCCATCATCAGCCGAAATTCCGCACCAATGTCCTTTCGGACCGCACGGCTTGCCGGTCGAACTCTGGCGCCATCAGCATAGAGGCGCATGAAGACCTTATCGAGGTAAACCGGCCCAACCTGGCGTCGAATATCAGGAATCAATGGAAAGGTCCATGCAGCCTGTACCCACAGGGTTTCTGTGCCGCCCAATGCATAAAAGGGATAGCCCCGAGCCCCAGACAGACCACCAACATAGTCAAAATAAAACGTGTCTGTGTCCTTGCCAAACAGCGTGGATGCTTGCATCCGAACATTCAGGCCATGTGAAGTACCACGAATTTGACCAGGTAGCCGAATACCCCCCTCCAATTCAATTCTCATCCGATGGAGTACATCGGTGTCATAGATCGGGACCAATTGTCCTTCCTGTACATCAAATTGCTTCAGTAGCTCGCCGGTTTCGCGTTCATAAGTAGCCGCAACGCGTATGCCTGTACGCATTATATCCGACTCGCGATGAGGACGCCGTGCCTCGAAGTAAGCACTCGCCATATAGCTGCGCCCAATATAGTAGCGTGACGAGGTGCTGGGTATCCAATCTGAAAGCTCTCTTGAATAAAAACGATTTGTTGTCACACGATACGGGCTGTACCGGTATCCCGCTTCAAGTACTGTGCTACGGTTAATCTTGCTGCGCAGATAAATATTTCCTTCCCAAAGCGCATAGGTCAGATCAGCATTTGTGGACTCAGGTAAACATGCCGTACAGGGATGCTCCTCAATAGATAGACCGTTCTCTACTTGGCGCTGAATATTATACAGTTCGATTGCTATCTGCGGTGACCAACGTCCAGACAAGAACCCAAAACCCTTGGAGTAATCGAATTGAAGAAATGCATCCCGTTCCAGTGCCAATAAGTTGGCCGGCGCAAGAAAGTGCCCATCCAGATGTGATCCCGGGCCAATGAGTAACCCTCCAAACAGGCTCATGTCCTCCAAAACTTCCCGGGAGGAAACGTAAGTGCCAAATTTCAAGTTTCTCCAAAAGGTCTCCGCTCTCCCGCGAACACGCCCCTCGAGCCGACGCTCTACGTATTGATCCAGTCGGATGACCGGCGAAATACTAAAACTTGTAAAGGCGGCACTATAGCGCGATATCTGAAGGGAATCTATCCCCAGAGCCCCTTCCTTGCTCAATGTACTTGAAAGCACCTCTGGATCAATAGCTCTTATATCTCCATCATTTTCCGAAGCCAAAGGCGGGGTAGATTTTGTAATGAATTCTGGGGGCGTATATTGGATAGCCGGTTCGATCACTTCTGGATGCTCCAGAATGGCGATCTTGTATCCATCCCATCTATACGTGGCATAGGCTATCCTCTCATCTTCACTTACGTCCGGCATGAACGCTCCACCGACGACCTGGGTTAGTTGCTCAGAACCATCCGGATCAAACCGGTAAATATTGTAGATACCACTCTTATCGGAAGCATAATACAGCACGCCATTGGATATCGCTGGCGATCGCTCATCTGTCGGCGTTTGCAGAACGGGGATCGATTCTGATCCGTCTGCCCGCACCCGCCATAGATCATTACCATGAGCACCAGGATCAAGTTGTGCAAAATAAATCCACTCTCCATGCCATACGGGACCGGTTACTTGGGTTCCGTCTGCAAATCGCGTTATCGGTCTGTTCTCGCCAGTTTTCAAATTCAGCAATTGCAGGTTGCTGCTTCCGTCATTGGAGTTGACGTATACAATTCGTGTCCCTGTGGAATCCCATGCAGGTTGTGAGGCACGTGCATCACGAGTCAGCGGAGATGATTTTTTCGTATCTAATTCGATCAGGTGGAGATCCGTATAAAGAAAACCCTCTGAGGTTACACGCTGCCGTGCGTACGCGAGCGCTTGGCCATCCGGTCTCCAGGCAGCCCCGCCGGTCACACCGGATCTGACGCGATGGCCAAGTGAACAGATGTAGTCACCGAAAGCCGTTCCCAGATCATGGGCGACGACCGAACCACTACTCAAATCTTGTATGTGCAGACTTATGCGGCTAAAATGTTCTCCTTTGTTGGATACATATGCCAACTTCGAACCATCCGGCGAAAAGCGTGGAAAATAATTGGCAAAGCCCTCTGGTTCAACCAGAGTTCCTTCCACTAGGGCTTCCTCAATGGGCGAGACTGCCTGTGCGTATGAACGGTTGAGTTCCTGAAGCCACGAATCGTAAACCTCCTGCCCCGGTATACCGGTTGCCCGCTCAATAGCTTTCTCAACACGCCATGTACGCCAACTGCGCAGATAATCACTGATCTGGGCCAATACCTCAACTCCATACACACGTGCCAGATACAGCGCGAATGCGAACCCATGATTATACACACCTTCGCGCATCAAACTGCTCTTGGAATAGAAACTGCCAAGCTCAGTCAGACTGAGCGCTTTACCTCTCTGAACACGGGTTCGCAGCAACATGTCCCTGTGCGAATCCCAGCGATCGTAGTGTAAATGATCGTGCTGGTATTGTGCAGTTCCTTCTGCCAACCAAGCCGGGTTATTCAAACCAATAACAGGGTAGCTAACAATCACATTGGGATATCCATACAAAACGTCAGGGCGACGTACATCCTCGTAATCCAGAATTTGGACATAACCCAAAGGCAACCTTCGGGGTGATTTCATTGCTGCCTGAACCTGAACGATATGGGTGAACTCGTGTGTGATCACATTGCGCATCCAGTCATGCGCACCTCGCAGCGGAGAATTGAGCGCGGGTGCCCAGATCTCAATCTTATTGTCAAAGAAATATGCTGCGCCGTTCGAGTAATCCTCGTAGTCTTTGAGGATTATATGCACCTTGCTGTCCGGCTCATGTCCGTACAGGCTTGTTATGGGTTCGTAGACTTCTTCAGCTACGCGTGCAGCCACCTGTGCAGATCGACTTGCCCCCTGCCCCTCTTCATCCATATGAAACAGTACAACAAAGTGCTCCGTCTCTATTTGATACCAATCAAGTGTCGTACGACTAAAATCTAGAAGAGACGGAGTAACCTGGGCCTTTGTCCCGGCAACCAGCGTTGCTGCAGCAAGAATACAGATGACCCACTTCATCGAATAATCGCGAGCTTAATCAGGCGCGAATCCGTTCGCCCGGAAATAGATGTTGCTTCAACACGCGCGAAGTACATGCCGCTCGCAGCACCAGTATTCCAGGGAATTTCATGTGGGACACCTGCCGAAGTGGCAAAGTTTAATGAGCCCACCAACGACCCCGCCGCATCCACAATCGTGACTGATACCTGAGAGGCTTCACTAGTCATACACCGGAAAAACGTGTTTCCATCCCGGATTGGATTGGGCCAGTTATAGGTCTCCGCTGCACTCAACAGCGACTCAATCTCATTTTTTTCTGTGGTTAGTACCACAAAGCTCGCATTCTGTCCAGTACCGTGTTGTTCCGCCCAGAGCACCTGATTAATACTACTCAGTGTGTAATTTCTCAGAATACCTGATTCGGTAACTGCGCTCAGTGTATCGTTCAGGATGAGCGAAGTAGCTTTGATTGCGTGGCCAGCCGACAAGGGAAACCCGGGAATGACTTGACCCTTCTGGCCGATATCCAAGGCGTAAATATTGCCATCAGTGGCAGATACAACAATTACTGTCGTTTCGTCCGTTTGATAGATCAGTGGTGCGCTGGTGGCAGGAGCTCCGATCTCAACCGGGAACGACGGAAGTAAAGCGCCTCCCTGAGAGAATGCAACGACCTGATTGCCTGCGGTTGTAACCATATCAAGTACACCGTCCTGATCCAAGTCTGCAATGGCGAGCAACTGTGAAAAGTCGGTATCTCCGAGATAGACTGAGGCTGCAATCCGTCTGGTTTCACCGTCAGGTTCCAACACAATTAACGCCTTGGGAAGCGGAATTACCCCCCAAAGCCCGGTACGGTCTCGTCCCATAACCGGATAGCCTGCGTCATTGTCCAGCGTGTACGTCCATGTCGAAGCTTCACCAAGCGGCCCAGCCTGTGACTGCCCAACAAAGTAGACCCCTTCATCAGTCGCAATAAGCCCCAGGCCCCTGTCGCCCACATCATACATCTCCACACCAGAAGCTATCCGAAACACTTCAGACCGGCCTGACCCGGTGAAATGAGCATAGTGTGCATTATCATGATACACCACCGGTCCCTGCATTGGGAGTTGCGCTGGAAGTGTTACCGACCGGGCTGCTACCAGACGCTCTCCGATTATTTCATATTCTCGGAATGCAACGATGCCATCCTGATCGTCGACTACTGCCATGCCCTGTGCACTGTAGGCCGGTCGTGCCAAAGCATTCACTTGGCCAAACCCCGGCACAAGGACCTCCGTACCGGTAAATACCGCTCTTTGACCGGCTACAACCCCAACACTGCTTTCTGCGGTAGTTTTTATTCCCAGCGAAACCGTTCCTGCATCAGTTACATATTCACCAGTGTCCCTCTGGAACGAAAAAGACATGACCGACCCGAAAGCTGAAAAATTCTCTAGTGTCAAGAAGCTGCTCCCGCCTTCGTTTGTCCTGCTGTCTGGTGTGGTGTCGGGACCAAATCGATTTTCGTAGAGGCTAATGGTGAGCCCGGAGGGTAAGGCTACACTTGAAGGGTTATCCTTGAAATAAAAATCGAAAGGAGAGCCGATGTTTCCATCAAAGCCAATATCTTGTGCCCCATCAGCTTCCTCGATATCCACAGCCAGGGCGTTCGGGTCATTATTGACCGCGCGGGAAAACTGGCGCTCATCAATATGCCAGATCAGGATGCCCCCATTGTACTGCTGATTATCGGCATCCCGGCCTGGCAACGCAAAGTCGTATGAACTTGCCTGTGTAACAACACCTCCCTGAAACGCCTGCACATTGAAACGATCAAAATCATCTCTGACCTCAGAGAACCGTTGCGTTGAGGTTGTCCCCTTATTGAATATATGCAGCGTAAGTCCTGTATTATCGGGGTCACGGACACGGTTTTCCAAGAGAAAATACTCAGCCTCTGATATCTCTACCTTAGCAATATCTCCGGCTGCTAAGTCATATACACCGGGATCATGAACTTCTTTCGGGGTTGCCCACCCGAGAGCTGTGCGGGTCCATGCGCTGGGTAGAGGTGGAAACAACCCGCGATACGCAAAAATACCCAAAGGATCCATCACGCCAAACGGACCAATCACCGATTCCCCGGTATTCGTATTAAACAGATCAGGAACCCCTAAATAGCTAATGAAGCTTGCTGCCAGCAATCCATTTATCGACAATTCCAGCAGATAGGGTTCCTCTGTGAAGGCATTTACGCCTGGCCGGGTTTCCGTGCGGGGAATGATGAGTGAATGATCTACCGGCAATCCTTTGAACTTCAGTCCACTAACACCAAGGTCTGCTAGCGCATCCGTCCCCATAAAGATTGAGGGGAGGTCCTGGGGTGTTTTGTCCAGCGTCGTGCCGATAAGCTCAACATCACGCCCAATTCCCGCATGAAACAGGATAAACGCTACTCTCCCCCTATGCAAAAGCTGCGTTGGATTAAATGTACTTTCTACATCTGCCTTTATCCAGGCATCACGGATCAGATTTGCCAGTTTTGACTGCTCTGACTTACTGTCTGCGTCTAATCCGATTGGACTGTAGGTTGCCATTTGATTATCCAGCTGGATAACCTCACGAATGAGATGCGTCACAATACTGGTCTTACCAGCACTGGCTATGCTGATATAGTGTTCCAGAAAGGCAAGATGGGCCTCGAAATAGGCCGCATCATGAGGAAGCGGATCAACCTTTGGTTCAATCGGAAGACTCAATCCCGAGAACGTTCCATCGCCGGTAGTAAAGCTGGAGGTATCCGGTGCAAATTCTACACGAAGTGCAACCAGATCGTAGTATGGCGCAGCTGGCGCTACAATCTGAGCACGCGCTCCGGTCAGCAGCAATAGGCATGCTGCTGCCATGACAGTCAGCTGCCTCATTATACTGCGACCTCGATCCGGGCTATCGCGCAAAGTTCAGAAGGAGTGAAAAACGCATTGTGTTGGCCAAGGGGTGGTTTTCCTCCAAGGCATACACGTACGAAAAATCAACCCCTACGATATTGTAACGGATACCTGCCCCGAAGGTTAGGAATTTCCGGTTACCATTGTAGGGATTCTCATAGAAATATCCTCCACGTGCTGCGAACAGATTATTGTACCAGTACTCGAAGCCAACAGAAAGCAAGAGTTGGTCGATGACCGACAGGTTCCTGAACTCCTGTTGATCATCGTTGATCGCGGAACTCAGAACCTCAATGGGGGTCCAGGAGGTGAAGATTGCACGATAGAAGGGATCCGTAGAATAATCTGGACCACAGGTCGCAGGATCGTTACTGTCGATGCACACTTCCTCAACCCGCTGCCGCACGAGAATTTTTGAAGCATCGTTGGCCACAGTGATCTTGTTGTAATCGTCAAATTCAAACGTAAATGCATGACCTATTCGAATTAAGGTAGGAATCGGATCAGCCTGCTCACTATCAGAGTACTGGATCTTGGGTCCCATATT
Organism: Rhodothermaceae bacterium bin80; assembly: GCA_002238805.1. GTDB lineage: Bacteria > Bacteroidota > Rhodothermia > Rhodothermales > Bin80 > Bin80. Next base: position 16,778 of record MPNB01000053.1, read on the forward strand.
GGCAAGGTTAACTCCAAAGTTATACTGCCCGGTTACACGCCCGAGAGAGAATGCCGGCAACTTGAACAACGCAGCCAAGTCTACGCCAACCGACACACCCGGCTGGGAATCCTGCGCACCAACACTGACACTGGCCAGGTTGGAGCGGATCCAACGCACACCAGTACCCAGCGAAATATGCTCCGATACCTTGAAACCATAAGACACGCCCACAGCAAGGTCATAGGAGCGAAACGTGCCCAACGGTTGATTCAGCGCATCCCGGTGCTCGTGCTCACCAAGATTCAAAAATGTTACATGGGCCCCGATTGTGCCCCAATTCTTGATATGATGCTTCGCGACTAAGTACTCAAAAAAGAGGTCACTGCTCAATTCCGGCAACCAATTACTGTGTGTCAGTGCAACCTCAGTGCCAATCTGATCAGCTAATCCTGCAGGGTTCCAAAACAAAGCATTCGCATTGTCGGCGATCGCTACGCCTGCGTTCCCCATACCTGCCGCCCTGCTATCGGGTTCGATCATAAGAAACACGACGGCGGATGCGCCAATCTGGGCAGATGCCTCCCGAACAAAGCCACTAATGATCGTGAGAATCAAAAGCGACAAAATACTGACGTGTTTGAATGTTTGGCTCTTCATACTATCTGGTTTTGGCAAGGGTTAGGTTGTACACTGTGTTTATGGCTTTTAACGAACAACAGCCAGTTTTTCAATAATCTCAGCAACGTGCTGTACTTCAACACCTTCTGTTTCAGCCCGTAGCCTGTATAAATACACACCAGGGGTCAATCTTGCATAATCGTCGTCCAGTCCATCCCAAGAAATTTGCATTGGTCCTGCAGACAACAGGTCTTCTGATTCCAAAGTCCGCACGGGGCGCCCCGCTAAAGTATAAACCCGCACATGCACCTTAACTGGCGTACCGGGTATTTGATTATGCTCAAACACGAACCGGGTTGGCCCGGTCGTAGGATTTGGGTAATTGAAAACATTCCTGATCACCAGCTCTTCGGTATCGGTCACAAGAAAATCCAAGGTTGTTTCACCTGAATTGTTCAATACATCCCAGGCCCGGAGACGAAGTGTGTGTGGACCGGGCTCCAGTGCCTCATCAAAAGCGTAAGACACCGATCCCCGCTGAAAGGAATCTTCGTCACTTTCGTAGAGGTTACCGATATTGATTGCTTCCACCTCATTTTCGTCAAGTACGAGTAACATTTCGTGCCCAACACCTGCACCTACAGTATTGATGCCGCTCGCGTCATAAATGCGGGCAAATACTTGTGGTTGCGCGGGTGCCAAGCCTCCACTGGTGAACGTTTCATCTCCCAAATAAAGTTCGATCTGTGGGCCATCTACATCATTCGTGACCTCGTCTGAGGTGCCACCGACTATAAAACGCTCGGAGTACCCATTCACATGGTTAGCCGCACCTTGTGCGTAGAGAGTAACCCTTCCGGGCCGATTTGCATACGAAATATCCTTTGGAACGACAAATCGCGTCACAAACTGCCCACCAGTCACACGGGTTTTGCCCCGCCAGATCAGATCTTCACGAACCTCATAGTAGGGTTGCGGCATGTGCCGAAGCATCTCCCGAGGGATTGGCACCTGCCTCAGTGCATCGAAAACCGTGAGCGATACCGCACCATCAAAGGAAGCATCCAGCGAACCGTCAGGCCTCTGGATTTCCCCTTTTAGCTCAATCCGATCCAGTGCACGCATTTGTCCTGTCGCAGTACCGATCTGGGTCTCGTTGATGTGCGTAACGACAGCACGACTGGCGGGCAAGCCCGGCCGCAGCGTAGGATCTCCCAGAAGATTGAATTTGCGATTATTGCCTTCGTAGCCCACCCGTCTGTTCTTGGTTCTGCGCAGAGCATCCCCAAGCCGGGGTAGCAATTGATTGGCCTCCCGTGTAAAAAGCTCTTGATTCAGGGCCACATTCAGTCCTACATTAAGTGTAGTCGCATCCCCAGAGGTGTAAACAGTACGTACCGTTGTTAAGAGTGCAATCGCCCCGCCATTTCGATTGAGAAGCAATTCTTCTGCACCGGTCTGTTCATTGCCCAAATCCCATCGACCAAAAGAGCAGGTCGCAGTAATGAATATTGGCAGCCTGTCATAATTCTGGAGGGATCTAGAGTCCTCTACGGTGAACAGGTTTTCTTGTGCAAGAGCTCGTTCTCCACCATGACCGCTAAAGTTCACGACCAGAACACCTTCATTAATGGTTGATAACAGATCCTGACGAGCTTTTGGAATACGCCAGATGTCCAGGAATTCTCTGGTGTACGAAAGAGCATACACTTTATGCTGGTTCACGTCCGGGGCAAGCTTTGCTACTGCAACTGCAACCACATCAGTGTTCTGTGTGTGCAGATCTCGGTCATTTTGCTGTCCAGAGGTTCCCGTTGGACCGTCATCTGCCAGAAACAGGTATCGATTGCGCCATTGGCCATATGTGTTCGGGCTTTCGTAGTGCACGATCTTATCAATCATCAATTGGGCTTCTTCTTCAGTGTGTACGGTAAAGCGCCCAACCCCCACATCTACACGCTCATTCAGGTGAGCCTCTACGCCATGGAAGGTTCCCCGGACAAAAGGCCAAAGACCTTCATTATCATCCAGCAGTCCATAGTAATCGTCTGTTGTATAGGAAACCTCAGGGTTCCAAGACTCCTCTGTCTCGAACGGGGGAATAAGGTTCGGGAATGTAGCAGAAGCATCGAGATTGCGGTAGTCATAGTGACCATCACCAAACAGGAGCACGTACCGTAGCAGGCGTTCCTCATCTGGGCTCCTGTCGTAAAGGAATTTCAGGTAATCTCTAATGCCACGCACATCCTGCAGTCCACCCGAAAATTCATTATAAATCTGTTGCACATCAACCACTTCAACCGTCAGTCCTTCTGCACGACGCCGATCAGCCAGAGCGGTTGACTGTTCAACAAACTGATTTGGTGTGATAATCACAAAATCGGGCCAAGTCTGAATACCATGCAGGTTCTGCGGCGTTACCCTGCATGCCGAACCGCATGCTGTGGCCGCCTCCAGAGTCTGGATTTGATCCGGCATAAATGCAATCAACTCCCGGGATTGATCCTGTGACGAGGCCGTTACCTGTACCCAAAACTCTCCTCCCCGCGAACTGAGCCCTAGCCAGCGGTAGTCTCCAGGGTGGGTTACATCCAGTACAATGGGCGGAGAAGTGAAGCCGCGAAGCACAAACGTGAACGTCCCTGTTTCAGCCAACGGCGTATTGAATCTCAGGGGTTGCTGATCTGCTTGAAGTGTTTTCGGGTAAAATATCCGGACCCAATCCAAAGCCGCCTTTGGATCACCAGCCTGGTCGTCCAGATCGGCTATAAGACTGATCTGCTGACCAGCAGTAACCGTTTGCGTGAACTCCGCTATCCCCGAGCGAGCAATTGTGGACGTAGTAAGTGCAGAACTGGCTCCATAATTAACACTATGCAATGTGCTGTTATCATCCCTGTAACGTAGAGTCGCGCCCGGATTGCTTTGTATAGCAGCCCGTATCTGATAATGCAATGTACCATCGGTCAGTCCGGGAAACTGAAGATTTTCAAATACCACGCGTCCAGGTCCGGGCCCAGGTATAAGTGTACTGACCCAAGTATGACCGGAATGACCACCTTCCCGCCCCCACATGTACTCGTCTAGATCTATGAAATAACGTCCCTGGATTTCAGAGAGCAGATCGGCATCCGCGGCATCTGGATAATTCTCCTGCAGATAGGTTTGACTTGTTCCACCTCCAATACTCAAAAAATAATAATTCGTTGAATCGAACGGATGTACGTAGTGAGACCACTCGCGTATTGGCTCCCCGTTCGGATCCAGAATTGGCCTCCCCCGGGAGTCTGTCAACTCCCTGCTCTGCCATCCACTAGGGCCTTGTGCATAGAACCAGACTGCATCAGCGGCATCAAAACTGCCGTCACCGCCCCCCTGTACAAATACCTGATTTTCTGCTAAATCTGCAATTCTGGGAGCATTGTTATGGGCAGGTACTGGCGCCCCTCCATTACCGAATATCCTGACCTGATCTGGGTCTATGCTGCCAACTGCAGTGTCCAGCCCTGGTAAAGATTCGAGGAAAGCACGATCAACCCGATACATGCCTGTCTCTGAAATTGCAAGCTTGAAAAATTGCCCATCCGCAAGTACACTACGGCTAACGCTAAGGTGCGGGTTGTCTGAGGTTCTGTAGCTACTGAGCGGCTGCTGACTAACCGGATGCCTCACCTCAATGCGCATGTGCCTATAGCGCCGCAGTTTTGCAGATGTTGAATCGTAGGTCACAAGACGTGCCACCAGCGTAGCAGCCGGACGCTTACGCGAAAGTCCAAGACCAACGACAGCGGCAGCCTCTGCACCAACCCCCTTGACCGGTTCAAATGGGTACTCATCGTACTCTGCTTCCAGTACACGAACACTGGGCTGCACGAGAGAGGGAAGATCCAAAACCACGGAGGACTCCAGAAGCCCACCTACATCTACTTCGGCATCCCCCCATTCTGCGCTCAGTTGATAGACACTGCGACCCGGTGAGGACTCGACGAGATCGAGGGTGGCATCCTGTGCAGCAGCCGGCGCATAGACACCAGCCAACACTGACAGACACAATATTCCGAAAATCCTTACCCGGTTCACTAGTCCAGATAAATGCCAAGATTGCACTCTAATAAGCTTTTGAGCAGTTACAGCCTAACAAAAGGTGCGCCTGCATACACACTTGATAACTTTGGGCAGTAAGGAGTCTTCGGTTTAGATGAGAGGAACCGTTTACTCCGAGTATGCCCTGAATGTTTCACTGACTCCGGTCTCAAAACAATTCCTCAAGTTGTCTGGGAAAACTGGTGGTAATGCCCTGCTCTGTTTCTTGCAAACTGGCCACCGTTACTTCAGGATCGTGTTCAAAAAAGAGCTGCCACCGATCAGTAAGGGCGCTATCAAGAAAATTCGCCTTTTCTGCCACAGTGGTCAGTGGTCTAACATCATAAGCCATAACCCACGGCGCCCGCAGATGATGAACTGTTGGCAATAGATCGGCACAAAATACAACTGTTCCTTCTTTTCCACTGATCCTGACCAGTTGCTGCGCAGTCGTATGACCGTTAACCACCATAAGATCAATACCTGGGAAAAGTTGACACTCACCCTGATGCGTTCTCAGCTGTCCAGTCGCAGCGAGCGGTTCAAAATTGTCCGGGAGGAAAGATGCTCGTTCACGGATATTAGGGGCTCTTGCACTCTTCAAGTGATCCTGCTGTAGATGGTAGGTTGCGTTTTTGAATTTTGGTACAACCCGCCCCCTGTCGTAAGTCGTGCTTCCTCCTGCATGATCAAAGTGTAGATGTGTCAGAATTACATCCGTGATGTCTTCTGCAGTAAAGCCGGAGTTCTTCAGAGAAGCATCCAGTGTACATCCCTCAAGAGCGAAAATATCCTTGAACCGTGCATCATATTTGTTACCCGCACCGTTATCAATCAGGATTACACGTCCGTCCCCTTCCAACAGAAGAGACCGCATGCACATGGCGATCCTGTTGCGGCCATCAGGAGGCATTCGGCGTGCCCATAACACGCGTGGAATGATGCCAAACATCGCACCCCCATCAAGCCTGAAACGACCACATTCGACAGTATGCAACGTGTATGAACCGATCTGCGGCATAGCGTTTAGCTGTCTCCGTTCAGGAAATCCTTGGCGTGGCCATTCGACATTATGTGCGTCTGCATCTTCGTATTCTGTTCAACCTTAGGAATAAACACAGTTAGATAGTCAATCAAAAATGTAACACGCTCAGCTTCACTTTGCATTTCAAGTAGATCCTGACGCTGAGCGAGTGACAGTCCACAATTACGTCCAATGAGCCACGATAAGGGGTGGCTGGACTGATAGTACTGAGGATTAACTGTTCTTCCGATAATTTCCAGAAGTTTTATATGCTGAGCAATCAGTCGCTCTTTTTCCGGGGATACTCCCGCTTCAACTGCGTCATTATATGGATCCAAATAACCTTGCTGATAGGACTCGGATGCGTCTATCATGTAGACCTTGACTCGACGAAGTCCTTCAACCTCAATATCAAGCTCGCCTCCTTCGTACCGTGCCAACACACGTTTAACGTGGGCAACGCAACCAATCTCCTTTACCTTATTGTCCTCCTCCCAAATAATTACAAACAACCCATGGCTAGTCAGACAATTGTCCACCAGCTTTCTGTAGCTTTTTTCGAAGACGTGTAGAAATTTCTTCTCACCCGGGTACAACGTCGTTTCCAAGAAGAAAAGTCCGAGGCTATTTGGTATACTCAAACTCATGGTCGGTTCGTATGAGAGCACAGCAATGCGGTTCCTGCAGATTTAACTCTCAAGTTAACATGCGGCATTTTTGTCTGTACAGTCTCCTTTTCCTGTTAATGGTTTGCCCTTTTGCGAAAAGCAGGGCACAGGATGGCTTTGGAGCTATTAACCGGTTATCCGAAAAGCTCGTGCACCAACGCTGGCAAACACAAAACCGGTTCAACGCACTGGCTGGCGTATCGTTGATCGGTGCCCAGTGGAGAGGGCTTGCGTTGTTGAATTGGGATTTTGCCGACTACCCCTTCGAGGGGCGACTGCGCGGGAGCGTGCGGCAAGGGCCCCTCGGACGTTATACCCCGGACTGGGACGAAGCATACGATCTCCTGCGACTCATCCAATTTGCTCGCATTCAGACAGACAATTTCTACGCTAGACTCGGCCCGATTAGAGATATGCGGCTTGGTATCGGGCATATCGTGAATCACTACAGCTCGTCCATTGCCTGGGATATGCGAACAATTGGTACCGAGTTGGCGTGGACTGGAGGACCAGTTGAACTCAGCGGTTTTAGCAGTGATGTACTCTTGAATAATGTGCTTGGTGGAAGAGCCAGTCTTGGACTGCCATATAACGGTAGACTGGGTATTAATTACACTAACCATGATCCTACTGACCTAACAGCCTGGAGTATTGATCTACAAGTTGCCGTGTTTGAGACAGGTCGTATTGTATTTGCACCTTATATGAGTTACGCCTGGTATACACGGCACGGAGACGGTCTTGCCTTTGGCGCTGACGTGCACAGCGCGGGTTTTCTGGATCTGCTAAGCTTTAGGCTCAGAGTTGGGGCCTTCTATAACAGCCGTCACTTTATTCCAGGATATGTTGGGCAATTATTTGGTGTAAGTAACTCACACAACCGCATAATTCGTAATGGGGCTGACCTTGATAACATTGTACAAGATGACTTTGCCGGTTTAATCCTTGAGGAAGCCCGTGGAGTTAATGACCTGCTCACAGCGTTCTCCCTCCAGATCAAGGAATCCTTCTGGATTGAGTACAGCTGGCGCAAGCACTTTGGCTCACAACCTCTCAGCGAACTCCACTTCAGACTCTTTGTAAAGCGGGGGCCTTATTTCACTCTCGAAGTCGGCGTTGACCGCTTGGGAGAGCATACATTCTTGGACGTCTTCACACCCTTCGCTGAACAAAGTGGCCTCACGTTTGCAACCACGCTGCATATTAGAAAAGCGTTCTTCCTGCACACGGAAGCCCGGTATACCTTCGAACCCATTGAGTCCAGCCCCCACTACCTAGTTCAGAAGAGATTTGAGCCCGTGGTAGGCATCCGCGTAAACCTGTGATCTACGAGACGCCCTTGCTCATTTCGATCATGCGTTCAATTGGCTTGAGTGCGCGCCTGCGAATGGATTCCTTCATACGAATTTCCGGTAACTCATAGCGCATGCATGTGTAGAGTTTTTCAAGTGTATTGAGTCGCATATGCGGGCATTGGCTGCAATTACACCCGCTTTCTGGAGGGGCTGGAATAAAATATTTATGCGGCGAATCCTTACGCATCTGGTGCAGAATCCCCTCCTCCGTTGCAATTATAAACGAATTACCTTCATCCTCACGGGCAAATCGACGGATTCCGCTGGTTGAACCAACAAAGTCTGCGTGTCGAAGAACCGCTTCCTCACACTCTGGATGAGCCAGAACCTGTGCTTCTGGAAACTGCACTTTCAAGGCGAGCAATTTTCGCTCACTGAATGTCTCATGTACGATACATACACCATCCCAAATTATAAGCTTGCGCCCAATTTTCCGCTCAAGCCAGCGTCCCAGATTGCGGTCTGGCGCAAAAATGACTGGCTGAGATTCGGGCACCATTCGCAATAAGTGCTCCGCATTAGTGGAGGTGCAAATAATGTCACTCCTAGCCTTTACCGCAGCAGAGCAATTGATGTAGGACATTACCAAGTGGTCGGGATGCGCGTCACAAAAGGCTTGAAATTCATCGGCAGGACAGGTGTCTGCCAGAGAACATCCCGCATTCAAATCCGGGAGCAAGACCTTCTTGTGCGGGTTCAGAATCTTGGCTGTTTCAGCCATGAAATGAACCCCTGCGAATACAATGATCTCAGCTTCGGTTGCTGCTGCCTGGCGAGAGAGCCCCAATGAATCCCCAATAAAATCAGCAACGTCCTGAATCGCTGGCTCCTGATAGTAGTGTGCCAGCAGCACAGCATTCTTCTTTCGCTTCAGAAGCTCAATTTCCTCATATAGATCCAGTCCAGGATCTACATGATCATCAATAAATCCGATTTGCTCTAACCGGCTGCTGAGAATATCCTGTGAAATCAGCATGACGATATACAAATTTCAACGCAAAAAATGGGAATTACCCGTTTAAGTGAAATTTTGTATCACCCCTGAACATAGCAGGAGGAATCTTATTAGTATTTATTTTACTTTTGTACTTCTTGGGTTTCCTGAGGTCAAAAAACAGCGCATGTGTAAACTCCGGGTCCTCGGGCAGAATGAACTGTTCTTCGAGGAACGTGCGAATAAAGGCCAAGTCGGTCAACTCTGCGGCAGGGATCACCCGCTGGGTCACCTCAGCGGTCTGTCCATACACCGGACTGACCATGAGACTGATGAGTCCCCAGCACACGTACCACCCGAGGGGGCGCGCCAGGGAGTTCGTTTTCCCCGTGCCTTGACGCGACGAAGCATCTTGCGGAGCCCGATGATCCGTAATCATACCAGGCCGCATAAACTTACAAGTCGGCAGAAAAATGTACATCGGCAGGCGTGGACTGATTCGGGGGGTAAGGTACGAATTTTAGTCTAAAAGGTTCTTGTGGACTGGCCTCCAGGGCAATAGGAACCCGACTGCGCGTCACCACCAGGAGGTCGGCGCGTCCCAACTCCCGGCCGCTGTCTTCCAGGACAAGGACCTGGCCGTAGAACGGAACCGTGTCCGTCTCAAACACGACGATCAGGACCTGCTCGGTCTGCGACTCCAGATGTGCACGAAGCGGTTCGGGGCTCCGGTCGGGCACATAAACACCCGGGGCCTGGAACGTGATCCGGGCCGGTCCTGCCGGGGCGGGGGTGCGACGCTGGTCAA
>MPNB01000054.1 GCA_002238805.1 Rhodothermaceae bacterium bin80
AGGAAAATGATCCCAATATTTCCCCCATTAGGGGAAAAGGTGTATAAAAAAGTGGAGCCCAAGACCAAAATGAGGTGGTTTGAACCTCAAAATTGCCGGCTTAGATGGAAAATGGGGGGAAGTTCAGCTATGGAGGGCCAAATACTCCCATAATGTCACTTTAAATTGCTTGTTGGAAATTCAGGCTAGTTGAAGGTATAGACCGGGAAGACGGAGCAGGAGCTGATCGCGGAGACCGGGGACGCAGAACAGTTGTTTAAGGCATTCGCACAGAATTCGCAAAAGAAATACTTATGTGTGCAACTCAACAACCCAACGCAACAGCAGGTAGATGCATTTGAAGAATGCAGAGACGGCTTCCCGGATTGTGATCGTCGGTATTGGGAGGAAAGCGGGGACGGGAGCTTGGTCCTCGTTTGCAAATGTAGGTGGTTGTTTAGCAGTTGCTAACGTTTTCTTAGCGGAACCCCCGGCAAGGGGGGGCAGGATGGATTCCAAGATCACATATCGTCGTGGAGATGCAGTCGAGGTTATATTGCGTGCCGCACGGTCCTACAACAGAGTCCGCTGTTTACTCAACGAATCATTGAATCAGAGCTATACCAATAGCATGATTGATGTAGATGCGTACTGGCATTTTGCTAACGTTTGGTCCATGGAATCTTCACTGAAGTACCGAGTACTTGATCGAGACGTATTTGGCGCCGGTCACAAGATTGCACTGCTGAATCCGTCGCTTTCGTGTCTGTTCTTCGGAGGTAGGGGTAACATGCAATTTGAGGTGAACGATGTGCTGAACCAGAATCAGATCGTGCGATTTACCAATCGGCCACCTACCTACAAGAGGAACGCATTTTGTCGCCAGGTCGCCATGTAATGCTAAAACTGACATACAAGCCGCAGCTGATGTAGCGTAAAACTCCCTCCCCGGATGGCTTGTCGATCATTTCCTCTTTCTCTTCCGCTCGGACGAGAAACTCCTGATCCGACCATCAATGACTCTAGAGTGCAGTAAAATTAGTTCCGATAAATGCACTTATCGGAACTAATTCTTTTTTGAGTACTTACTCTCGGATGGAATCTAGTATCCCACCCACTTGCTGCGCAGAGGACATTTTAGCAATCGGATACTCCGGCTGCCAATATGTCGACCGTGCCGCAGCGAAGTCCACTGCGCTATCCAGGGGGAAAAACATGGCTTGTACCCCATTGTCTGGAGGTGGTTGGGAAATTCCACGCCTGGCCTCTTGGTGGAGCCGTTCGTCGGCGGCAGAATCGTATCGCTCACTGCTGTAATGGAAAGGCTAGCAAAACGCGCAGTTAAGATTAAACTGGCGAACGCTGACATTAGCCGCCTACATACCGTGGTATTGATGGGGGCGGAGTCGACCGGGAAAACAACACTGGCGGCGGCTCTGGCAAAACACTACAAGACGGTCTGGGCTGCCGAGTACCTGCGTCTATTTGTCGACAACAAAGGGGCCCTTCCTGAAGAGTCTGATGTCTATGTCATCGCTCAGGGACACCTGAAACTTGTCGCCCGGATGCGGCCCAGGGCCCGCAGGGTTCTATTCATGGATACAGATCTTTTTACTACGTGTGTCTACCAGCGCATCTACTTTGGAACATGCCCATCAGACATTGAGGAGTCCGCCTTGTGCCATAGATCAGGACTATACCTGTTCACGAAACCGGATATTCCATGGGAACCAGATCCCGGCCAACGTGCGAGTCCAGAAGAACGTTTGCGTTCGCATGCGCTCCTACGCGCTGAGACGGAAAAGCATTCTCTGAACACGGTCAGCATCAAAGGGACCTTCACCGAACGCTTAAATACCGCTGTAACAGCGGTTGACCAATACCTGCATTACGGCACATCCTTCACAAGGCGAAAACCCACGTGATAGAGTGCAGTCTCCGGTGTTGAGTGACTTCGCCCGGACACACGATAGCCGTGACACCAGCCCGGTTCACACAGAAAACTCCCCCCGCGCTGTGCTTTTTCACTACCCGAGTTTGGCTGGAATTCTTTATTGCGGTCTGCATACGATCGATACCAGTCCGCTGTCCATTCCCAAACATTGCCCCCCATATCAACGAGTCCCGTTGACGTGGCCCCGAATGCTCCAACAGGTGAAGTCGTTGCATATCCATCCGCATTGGTATTGAAACCAGGAAATCGCCCATTCCATACATTCGCCTTGTACTGGCCATCTTTTACGAGCGAATCACCCCAGGCATACTGACCATCGCTTCCTTGGCGGGCAGCGTGCTCCCACTCTACCTCAGTCGGAAGACGTTTATTGGCCCATGCCGCATATGCAACTGCATCATTCCACGATACCTGCGTTACCGGATGATCCTCCGGTGCCAGCAAGCCATCGGGCCCCAGTGGCCATTCCCAGTACGCTCCAGACCTGAGCTCCCACTGCCTAGTTCTAACATTGAATATGGCTGCGTCGCCAAATGACTCAGCCTGTGTTACATACCCGGTTGCCTGAATGAATTCCCGAAATTCTCCAACAGTAACGGGGGACACATCCATGAAAAAGGACTTGACTCGTGCCCGGAAGACCGGCCTCTCATGCGGTACACCATTCTCTGAACCAATTTGTGTTCTCCCGCCTGGGATATACACCATGCCAGGCGGTGGGGTTGGAAGCGGTCCCCGACTGCATGCAGCTATACCAAAAAACAGTAAAACGAACAAACAACCTGTTAGTCGTCCCATTCTGGAATATCCAATTGAGTAGGTGCTTTTACGAGTTCCTCCTTATGTGCGTCTACCATTGCCTGAATCTCAACTAGGACCTCCGGCTCATCTGCGGCTACATTGAATCGTTCTCCCGGATCCCGGTCGAGATGATAGAGTGCAGGAGGAATATGCATGACCGGCTGATCTCCTACATAAGCGCTCCGTGTGATGTAGTGCATTTTCCAAGGGCCCTTACGCGCAGCCCAGAGCTGTGCACCTCGATAATAGTAAACGGATTCCCGAATACGGGCCGCAGGATCCCGAAGAACCGGTGTCAGGTCGACACCATCCAGAACTCGGTCGCCCGGCAGAGCTGCACCGGCCAGTCCCAGCATGGTCGGCAGCAGATCCATGGTCGTTCCCAGCGCTTGCGTAGTGTTACCGGCCGGAATCGTCTCCGGCCACCAAGCTATGGTAGGTACACGCATCCCCCCTTCCCAAGTCGTTCCCTTACCATTGCGCAAAAGCCCAGCCGTACCACCTGCCAGACCCACGGTGAGCCATGGACCATTGTCACTCGTGAAAACCACGAGTGTCTTGCGATCTATTCCGGTCTCACGCAAGACCTCCAATATTTGTCCAACACTCCAGTCCAACTCTTCAATCACATCCCCGTAAAGCCCCCGTGTACTCGTCCCCTCAAAATTGTCTGATGCAAAGATGGGAATATGGGGCATAGTGTGCGGGACATACAAGAAAAAGGGGTTATCCACATTATTGCGAATAAAGGTAATAGATTCTTCTGTGTACCGGCGTGTCAAAAGACGCTGATCAGGCTCCTCTTCAATGATTTCCTCTCCACGCATAAGTGGTAGCGGCGGATAGGTCTGTACACGCTCCCCTTTACTGGCCGAAGGTGTCATATCATTCGAGTAAGGAATTCCGAAATACTCATCAAACCCATGCGCAGTCGGCAAATACTCCGGCAAATGCCCTAGATGCCACTTACCAATCGCTGCTGTCGCGTAACCTACTGACTTCAGCGCTTCCGCTATGGTGATCTCCGCTGCCGGCAACCCTCCTCTGCTTGGAGGGAAAATAACCCTGATTCGATCATCTGCCATGCCGCTTCGAACAGGCAGCCGCCCGGTCAGGAGGGCCGCCCGGCTGGGCGTGCATACCGATGCACCAGTGTAGAACTGGGTAAAACGAAGCCCTTCGGCAGCCATCTGATCCAAGTGTGGGGTTCGAATCGTCGGATGACCGTACACGCCCAAATCCCCGTAACCCAAGTCATCGGCAAAGATTACCACAAAGTTTGGCTGCCCAACAAATGAAGCACTCTTATTCACTTGCGAGTCTAAACCACAGCCGCAGAATGCCACAATAACAGCGGTCACCAGTACACTCGAAAAACGCATTTCCTGAACCATTTGCCCAAATTGCCATGAACTCCAAAGATAAACGGTTTATCTCAAAGCTTACCGCTAAAACTGTGAGACGAGTTGCTGTTTTCGCAATTGTTACTGTGACTGCACTTTCAACCGCACACGCTCAAACAAGTAGTTGGTATGTAGAAATAGGAGCAGGCCCGACTTTCAGTAACGAGCTGTCTCAGGCGGGATTTAACTTCGATACATTCTGTTACCCCGGTTGGGTGGGATGTGAGCCAGGTGACGGATATCGCTGGTACTATCAAGTACCAACGGATGCAGGGTTTGCTTTTCGGGTCGGCACCGGAAGAGAGCAGGGTAGCCTGCGTATAGACGCGAACGTTAAGTACTCCACCCAAAACCTGGAGCAAGTCTTCACTCAAATTACATTCCTGGATGGATCTGTCGTTCCTCCATCTGACCCGAGCAGTGGGGTTCAATCCATGGCTATAATAACTATAGGCCAGCTTCGAGTATTCTCCTTTCGCCTGAATACATTCCTGAGCCTTCTGCCTGAGACACGTATGCTCCGTCCTTATATCGGTGTGGGTGGTGGAGCTGCACGAGGAACAATCACAGATGTGTACTACGAGGATCACTACTCATGCGCCGGTCCACCATGTAAGGGGGATCTTTCAAGTTATGACTCACTGCAGGACGAAGACCTATCGGACATTGTTCTCCTGGCCGTCGGGCATGCCGGGTTCGAGTATGCGCTCACAAACAAAATACTGGCAGGCGTGCGTATCAGCTACACCCTTTTACAGAACATTACCAGTGAGGGAGTCTACATTAAGCACAAAATCCCAAATCTAACCAACTCGACAACCTTCAGCGAAGCCAATCTGACTACCGTGATGGCTACTGTCCGCTATCGTCTGTAATTCTCAGGTTAACTGACTGGGGGGACACTTGGCAAGTAGTCTTCGCCGGGATTCACGTAAAGATCCTTTTCGTAGCTGTGCTGCTGGTCATATAACTCGCGGTAGCGGCCTGCCAGATCGTACAGCGTGTGATGATTGCCACGTTCGATAACCTCGCCGTCTTCCAGGACCAGAATTTGATCTGCACTACGGATCGTTGAGAGTCGATGTGCAATCACGAACGTGGTCCTCCCATAACGCAGATTTTGAAATCCTTCCTGGATTGCTGCCTCGCTTTGCGTATCAAGGTTGGATGTGGCCTCGTCGAGAATCAGGATTCTTGGGTTAGCCAGAATTGCACGTGCGATGGAAATTCTTTGCCTCTGTCCTCCGCTGAGTTTAACCCCGCGCTCACCAACTACAGTATCGTAGGCGTCTGGGAAGTTTCGAACAAATTTATCAGCATTGGCAATCCTACCTGCATCCTCAATCTCGGCGCGTGAGGCCTCTGGTCGAGCAAAACTGATGTTATCCGCAATAGTGCCATCAAATAGAAAGTTCTCCTGCATCACTACACCCAGATGCTTGCGATAATCCCTCAATTTCAAGGTTACCAAATCCTGGCCGTCCACCAAAACCCGTCCCGCGTCGGGTTTATTGAAGCCCATGACCAAGCTCACGAGCGTGCTTTTACCTGATCCGCTTGAACCAACAAGCGCGGTAGTCATCCCCTCGGTGGCTCTGAGCGAAACGCCCCGTATTACAGGTACCGTTTCGTCGTACTGAAAGTGTACGTTTTCTAAAACAATCTCTCCCCGAACAGTGCTCAGTGTCTGACGCTGGTCTTCATCCTCATCTTCCCGCGTCTCTGCCATCAGCTCCCGGATCCGATCAAGGCCTGCAAATGCCTCTGAAACTTGGGTGCCTACCATAGCCATTTGCACTATCGGAGCAACCATGACACCAACTACAAAGATGTACATCACAAAATCTCCGAGTGTCAACATGCCTGCGGTAATTGCCCTGCCACCCATTACAATCATCAGAACACCAACTACACCAACGAAGACTGTACCGAACGCAACAGTTGCAGAACGTCCTCGAATAGATCTGGCAATCAGATCAAACAACCGTTCAACTCCATCACTGAACTTGGCTTGCTCCCGATCTTCAGACCCATAGGCCTTGACCAGCCTAATACCTCCCAGTGTCTCTCCTAGGGCGCCTGTTACCTCCGCCTGGATTTTCTGACGTTTCCTGAATATGGGGCGTAGTGCCCGGAAAGCATAAGCCATCAAGCCTCCGAATACACCTAGAATTACGCAGGTAATAAGCGTCAGCTGCCAGTAGAGTACAAACATGATCACGAGTGCCAAAACCGCCGTAACCACGCCTCCTACCAACATTACAACGCCCGTACCCACCAGGTTGCGAATCCCTTCAGCGTCACTCATTACGCGTGATATAAGTTCTCCACTCTTGTGTCGCTCGAAAAAACGTGCAGGCAGGTGTATCACATGTTCATGGACCCAGCGACGCATATCCATTATAGCGCGTTGGGCCGCTATGCTGATCACGTTCGATAATAGATAAGAGGTTCCCGCCTGGACAACGGTGGCCAAAGCCGCTACGATAGCCAGCGGCACAAGGAGCTCAGGTCGACTGTTACCGATCACGTCGTCTATTAGCCACTTACTGCTGCCCGGTAACACAAACCCACTCACACGATTGACCACCATGAGACCCATGCCTATGGCAAGAATCTTTCGATAGTTCCACATCAGACGCCGTGCCTGGTGCCAAGCCGACCGAGTGATTTTACGGCGCTTACCGATCACGAAATTATTGCGGTATAGAGGACGATATTTATTCCCTTCACAACATACATTGATCCGGCTGGAATCCCATCATTTCCGTTGTACCTGACCCAGCTTGCTCTCATCTTGATTTTTTCAGCACTCACACCTGGTACAGTCCACATCTTAGTACCCAAGGATTCCGCGCACCAGCATACCAATTGCGAAACCAGTGTAATTGCCGATCGCGTATCCAAGCAGTCCCACCGCCACACCTGACAATACCCGATCTGTTGCACCCCGTGCAGTGGCTAATGCCATTGCCGACGCAGGTCCGCCCACGTTTGCCTGTGACGCTATTGCCAGTGTAGTCGGATCTATCCTGAGTAACGCTCCAAATCCAAATACGAAAGCTCCATGCAATATCACTGTACCAATCGCAAAATAAAGCACACCTGGGCCGATAGCCACAATATTACGCACGACGGACTGTGCCCCATTCGTAGTGAGGAAGAGCAGGAGCAGATAGTACCCCCACATGGCCGCACCTGAAAGCCGACGTACTTGGGGCACTTGCGCTACCGCGAGTGCAATCGTGGTCAACCACAGCACCTCGGGGATACCTGGAACTATACTCCCCAACTGCTCAGAAAACCATACGGCGCCTAGTGCGATAACCACTAGGAGAGCGGTATCCTGCAATCTTATGCGCTCTTTGCTCTTGTATAAAGATTGTGTCAGGCCATCCTGAGCCCGAGCACGTTTCTGCACCTGTGCTTGCCTGAAAAGTAACGGAACCGTCAGGCAAGCGGCCATCCATAGAGCTGTCAAAAGTACATCTGCTGCAATCGCAGCAGAAAAAATCTCACTACTGGTATCAAATGCACGCCCCAGCGCTGCAAAATTGACACCACCTCCGTTATAGGTACCGGTAAATTGACCAGCCAATTTCCACGTCTCCGGTCCAACGAGCGGCGCCAATACCAATGCCGAGACAAATGCTCCCGTAGCTGTGCCGATCGCCCCCAGACCAAACGCAGCCAACATTGCCCCACCCGCCTTGCGGATGGTTTTGACGTTTACTTCCAACAAAATCAGTACAATGCCCAGGCTGATACCGGGATTGATCAGGACATCGTAGGCCTTGTTATCCGCCGGAATGATCCCCACATTGGATAATACCATAGCCAACAGTATGCCAACCAACGCGGCGCTGAGCGCCTTGAAGAGCGCTACGCGGGACTCCAGCCACACCGCAGCCCAAACGATAACTGCTAGAATCAGGAATACGGCTATGGGATGCGTAATCATCCAGAAATCTACATTTGCGGCCTATCGCTGTCGCGCGCATGCCTTTTAAACCAAGTGTGCAAATAAAGCTGCGTGCGCAGATAGTTGCTGGGTTTGGAGGTTGTACCGTGATATTCCCCGTTGAAGCGGATCATGGCAGTTGGCACCTTGAGCAGCTTGAGCGCCTGATAGTACTCCTCCGTCTGTGACATAGGCGTGCGTAAATCATTGACACCCGTCATGAGCATGGTTGGTGTCGAGACATTACCGACGTGCATGAGTGGAGAGCGACGCAAGTGCTCCGAGGGATCCTCCCAAGGCAGGTGGTCAAAGTTATAGTACCAGGAAGCACCGTCTGTCGTCCCCACAAACGAAAGCCAGTTGGTTACCGGGCAATTGGCACTCGCAGCAGCAAAGCGGTCAGTCTGCCCAACAACCCATGAAGTTAATACACCTCCCCCACTGCAACCATACACAAATAAGTTATCCTCGTCTATATACCCGCGTGCAATAACCTCGTCTACTCCACGCATCAGATCATTGTAATCTTTGCCGGGGTACGCCCGCTTGATGGCATTGCCAAAGGTACTGCCATAGCCGCTTGATCCACGTGGATTGGTATACAGTACGACATATCCTTGGGCAGCGTGGTACTGCCAGGCAAAGTTGAAACCAACACTGTACATGCCATGCGGGCCACCATGGATCGCGAGGATCAACGGATACTTCTTATCAGCATCAAAATCCGGCGGCTTGATGATCCACCCCTGAATATTTAAGTCATCCATGGAGGGGTAATTTATTTCTTCAACGGCGCCTAGATCAACATGCCCCAAAACATCCTCGTTAACATCAAGCAACACTTGGGGAGAATCTTCACCAACGCTGAAAGTAACCAGTTGTGAAGTATTGTGTGGATTGCTGTGCGTACCGACGAACCGGCTTCCCACCGCACTCGAGATGCTTAGCATAGCATTCAATTGCGTGATGGGCCTCACTTTGCTTTCCAGATCAACATGATACAGGTTGCGCGTACCGCGATCGTTGGCCGTAAAATACAACCCCCTACTGTCAGGCTGCCAAATCAATCCTCTGGGCGAACGGTCAAGGCTTTCAGTCAGCACCCTTGAGCCGCTGCCATCAATACTCATCACATAAAGGCTCTGCGCGATGTATGTATCATCTGAGAAGTCATATCCCGTGTAAGCAACCATGCGCCCATCAGGAGACACTACGGGGTTACTGTCGGGCCCCTTACGTGTGGTAAGCTGACGAATATCACCCGAGGCAACATTGACCGCATAAATTTCGGACTCCCTCCATGCCCAAGGTGCATCCTCGATGCGAAGGCTGGAAAACAGGATTTCGGATCCATCTGGGGTCCAGGCAATGCCTCCCCGTCCATGGTGCCAGTCACCATTAGTGAGCTGCCGTGCTGTGCCTCCTTCGGCGGAAACCACAAACACGTGCATATATCCCGGCTCATAGAATCCAACGCGGTCACGCCGGTAGACCAAATCTTCTACGACTCGCGGGGAAGCTGTCCACTTGGCCCCGTCTGGTTTGCCGGGTGGATTAATGCCCCAGCCTTTATCTCCCGGTACAAGGGCTGTAAAGGCAATCCATTTACCATCCGGGCTCCATCGCACATTGGAGGGCGCCTGCTCGAGGCGCGTGACTTGTGTGGCTGGTCCAGCAATGGTCCGCCATTGCACAAAAACTTGTCGCCCGCTGGGCTCTCCCTCCGCAAGATAGAGATAGCGTGTACCGTCCGGAGACCAACGAGGAGAAGAGCCATGGGTCAGGAATCTGTTGTGCGTACCATCCGCATCCATGATCCAGAGGCTCGATGCTCTCCGATCCTCCATCTTATCGATCCAGCCTCTTGTATAAATGATTTCTGCTCCATCTGGAGACAACTGCGGATTGGACACCGTTTCCATGTCCAAGTACTGCACCAGTTCTATCCGGTCCTGCGCCTGCGCACTGACTGTAATTACGACAAAAACAACTAAACTCGCGAATGTTTTCATGGGAAGCTTGCAAATTGAGACCAACTCTTTGGGGATATTACAAGATATTCGCTTCAAACTCCCCGAACCCGCTCTGCAGGCAGTCTTGGATCGTCGTGAATATAGGGTAGTTTCCAAGCCCGAGCGCCTCACCAATCATCTCCTGCGATTATCGCAACCCTAAGAAGGTTCAGAACGTCTTTGTGAGAAACGGGTAAGCTGAGAGGATCGATCCTGGAAAGCATCCCCCGTGTGCTGCGCATCCCCTCATAGCCTCAATCAGTTATGCAAAGGAATTGCATCCTTATTCTCGCTGGAATATTTCTTACTGTAGCTCCTGCCTGGAGCCAACCCCAGGTCACTCTCGAACACGCATTTACGAACCTTTTCTTCAATCGGCCGGTGGATATGCAGCACTTCGGAGAACAGCTCTTTGTAGTAGAACAACAAGGCATCATTTGGACTTTTGAAAATAAACAGGATGTAACCGATCGTCACAGATTCCTGGACATACGGGACCGCGTTCGATCAGTCAATAACGAGGAGGGCTTGCTTGGACTGGCCTTCCATCCAGACTATGGCATCAATGGGTTCTTTTTTGTCTACTACACTGCCTCAAACCCAAGGCGGAGCGTAATCGCACGTTTCAACGCGCTCGCCGGTGATCCGAACCGGGCCGATGCGAACAGCGAAGTCGTGATCTTGGAGGTAAATCAGCCGGCCGGCAATCACAACGGTGGACAATTGGCTTTCGGGCCGGATAGCTCTCTGTACATTGCTTTTGGCGATGGGGGTGGCGCAAATGACCAATTCGGACACGGTCAGAATATACGCTCGCTTCTGGCTACCATCTCCAGAATCAACGTGGATGATGTTCCCTACACAATCCCACCGGATAACCCCTTTGCCAGCGGGGGTGCCGGCCTGCCGGAAATCTTTGCCTGGGGACTTCGTAACCCGTGGAGAATCAGTTTCGATTTCAAGACGGGCGTCCTTTACGCCGCAGATGTGGGTCAAAACATGATTGAGGAGATCAACATCATTGAAAAAGGCAAGAATTACGGGTGGCCAATTATGGAAGGAACGCAGTGTTTTCGGCCAACTGTGAACTGTAACCAAAGTGGACTGGTGCTGCCGATTTTTGAGTATGATCACTCAAGCGGGCCTGCCTCCGTAACAGGTGGATACGTTTATCGCGGCCCTGGTGTACCGGACCTTACAGGCTGGTATGTTTTTGGGGACTACGTCGATGGCCGATTTTGGGGGTTGCTCTACGACGGAGGAACACTGCTGGAAAGCGCATTGCTCATAGACACATTCCTGTCTCCTCTGTCTTTCAGTAGAGATCACCAAGACGAAGTCTATATGCTCGCTGGAAATGGCCGAATTTACAGATTCTCTGCAACGGGCGGGTCACTGGGATTCGAATCCTTTGGCAAACACCTGCAATTCACACTGGGCGTCCCAATCCCAACCACTACGCTACCTGCTGCCCGAGGAGGGAGCGGATCATTCACATATTCGCTTTCTCCTTCTCTTCCCACGGGGCTGACCTTTGATGCTTCGACACGCACATTGCAGGGAACAGCCACTATCGTTTCAAGCGCAACGACTTACACGCTCCATGCTGTGGATACCAATGGTCTGCAGGGGGCGTTACAGTTCGAACTCTCCGTACATGAACCACTGAGCAATGAGAACAATGATGCATCGCCTGGCTTTATTCTTCACGGCCACTATCCCAGTCCCTCGTCCGGCGACACGCGGATCGTTTTTGACCTGCCCGAGCAAGCTACCGTATCGGTAGAGTTACATGACTTGATTGGGCGTCGCGTTGCCACCATACCTCCACAAATCATGGCTCCGGCAATCCAACAATCTGTCCTCGTACACACGAGCACGCTCCCTAAAGGAATGTATCTGTACCGTGTTATCGTAACCAGACAGAATGCTACACTGACTGCTCACGGAAAGCTTTTGGTTCAGTGACCACGGTTGCGGTTCCCGGAAAGTCTGATCAATTCAGACTGGCGCCAGATGTTATTGTCCCGATGTAGATACCGAATTGAACCACGCTCGTGTGCTTGCAATTGCGAGGGGGGCACAGTCACCATGGCCACTCTGTGGGCTTGGATCCAACAATGTAGCGGCCTCACCAAGTGCCTGTGCGGCAATACTAGAATTTTCAATGGGCACAAGTTCGTCTGCCGCGCAATGATATAACCGGGTTGGTGCCCGCGGTGTCCAGTTGGTCAGATCATTCTCACGTAGGCGCTGACGAAATGGGTGGTTGAGGTCAGACCTAAAGGACCGAAGTACATTTGGATGTACAATTTGAATCGGACTAGTTGGCATAGCCTCATTAATGTCACCACCGCCGTGCATTCCGTCAAATAGTGGAGGTAACGTAACATCGTAAGGGCTCGCAAGAAAATCAGACGGACTGTTATACAAACCGTAAGCCTCGTTATAGCTGAATAACACGTAGGGGAAATAATATGGTTGGGGATATGGTTCTTCCCGCAGCATGAGGTCCAACATGGTTCCACTTAAATCGTAAGGTCCCGCCATCAGGGAAGACGCCTTAATGGTAAATTCGCTCGAATACTCGGCCTCCAAAAGGCGATGTGCTGCCATGCCCGTGTAACCGCCTGCCGAGTATCCCGCCATGTAAACCTCGCCTGAGTAGCTCCAAGGCTGGGTGGCGGACCAGCGGACCACAGCCTGCATCATATCGACTATGGCCGACGCAGATACGTCAGCTATCAAATAGGGATGCAGTCCCGGCGAACGCCCTAACCCAATCAGGTCCGGCATTACTGATAAATACCCGTCTGCGGCAAAAAACATGCCCACCACAGCTTCATTCGTGTCACCTCTAGAAGGCGCGGATGAACGCCGAGTGATCGTCCCGTGCTGATACGAAACCATTGGAAGCGACCGTAGAAAAGGTTGCGGAACGGCTACTGCACCCGAAGCTGTCGTTTCCTCTCCATGTGTGTCCACGGTCAGGTACTCCATGACATAAAATGAAACACCATACCTCGCCGAATAAGGTATCCCATATGCGCCAACCAGTTGCGATACCTCCTCAGCTGTGTAGGTTACAAGAGTGGTCACATCAATGACATCCCCCCTGACCGGAGCGGGTTCGGGTTCTATGCCTGACGAATCGCAGCCCAGCAAAAAAATCACAAGCAGCAAACAGAGCGTTCGCATGTACCTACAGGCTAGCTGTGAACCGGGAACGGATAACTTCTTCGGCCGGCTTACCTTGTGGAGTGAAATCCAGATAGGTGCGAGGCCGGTCGCGATCACCGTACCATTTCCAGAGAATGGCACCACTGAACCACGGTTTGTTCCACAACTCGTCAAAAAACACTTCATACAGCCGGGCCTGTAAATCATCATCCGGCTCTACCGAATCCTCTTCTCCACGCGAGGGCCAGCGCCATGGCTTGGCGGCCGCATCAGGGACATTCCGGTAGCCAATCTCAGTAAAGAGAATGGGCCGATTCATACGCTTGGAGAGACCTGCAAGTGCCTCAATATGAGGCTCCCAACCCTGTGCCAACATTGCATTGGTTGGGTTTGGTTCATCAGTGAGCTCGAAATATGCCTGTACACCTATATAATCCAGCATATCCCAATACTCAATTTCCTCGTATTCCTCCCACCAGTTTGCCGCATAAGTCAGATCGCCCTGGTACACAGAGCGAATATCCTTGATGAGTCCGCGCCAATAATCCGGGCGTTCATGTGCACTTCTCGCAAGCTCCGTACCAATTACCAGCATTGCCGCATCAATCTCTTCCGCGAGGTGTGCGTAATGCATGAGCAGCTTAGTGTACTGCGTCTCCCAAGTCTGCCAATCGTGTACCTCCGAATAACCAATTGAGCTTCTCGACTGACCCTCAGCACTGTAGCGACCAAGCCAAAGATGCGGCTTCAAAATAATTCCCATTCCGAAGCTGTCCACTTTTTGAGACAATTCCCGTGCCGCTCGATCACTTTCACTGTACCATCTCGCATCGGGATTCATGCGGATCTCAGGAACGTCAGCATCCCGCTGAAAACCGAACTGGACTAGCGTTATATGTGTGAACCCGGATTCCTTCAGCTTTGGCAGCATTGCCGCGGACGGCTCATTCCGAGCATCAAGTGTAACGGCTCGGATCACGGCGTCCGTATCGTTCTGCCGGTCTCCTGCGTCGCAATTAGCAATCAGTAAACAGACTAGCACCCAATAAAACATGCGTATCTCGAATCGCACAATAAACTCTATATCAGTGAATGAAATACCTTAATTTATTTACTGATCAACTAAGGAAGGGTTTAATCATGTCAAACCGCAGGCAGTTTCTTTACCAAATTGGGGCCCCCGCAGCCGCAGCCCTCACATACAGCTCACTGATCCCCGAGCGTGTCCCGGCTGTACTTGAACACATAGCAGGTGTGACTGGCGATGTAACGCGCGATGAGACTTTTTGGCTGGGAGTGCAGCAAGCCTTCACGGTTGATCGCAGTCTGATCAACCTCAACAGCGGAGGCGTGAGTCCTTCTCCAAGGATTGTCCAAGAGGCTATGAAAGGACATCTGGACTACTCCAATGAGGCACCGGTGTACACTATGTGGCGCATACTGGAACCTCAGCGCGAGGGAGTCCGGCAGCGCCTGGCGTTGGAGTTTGGCTGTGATTCCGAGGAGATCGCACTGACACGTAATTCCAGTGAGGGGCTTCAAATTTGCCAATTAGGATTGGATTTTAAGCCTGGTGATGAAGTGTTGACTACCACGCAGGACTATGGACGCATGATCACCACGTTCAAGCAACGAGAACGCCGTGACGGAATTGTCCTTAAACAGTTTTCCATACCCGTACCCTCCGAAGATCCCGAAGAGATCGTACGCTTGTTTGAGGAAAACATTGGCCCCCGCACCCGTGCCATACTCATGTGCCACATCATTAATATTACTGGTCAAATCCTGCCAGTGAAGCCAGTAGTCCAAATGGCTCGACGCAGGGGAATCCCGGTTATCGTGGACGGTGCACACGCTTTTGGTCATTTTGATTTTAAGCATGAAGATCTGGATTGTGACTACTATGCTTCCAGCCTGCACAAATGGCTATTAGCGCCACATGGCACGGGACTGCTGTACGTGCGCAAGGATAAAATCAAGGACTTATGGCCGCTTATGGCAGCTCCCGAGGGGATGGATGAGGATATTCGCAAATACGAAGAAATTGGTACGCACCCTGCAGCCAACTACATAGCTATTGCCGAAGCGCTGACCTTTCATCAGGGCATTGGAGCCAAACGTAAAGAGGATCGTCTGCGTTACCTGCGTGACTACTGGGCAAAACCGCTCATGCAGCACGATCGCATTCGTATGCATACCAGTCTCAAGCCTGAATTCTCCTGTTGCATCGGCACGGTCCAAATTGAGGGTATTGATACAGCGGAGTTGGGCACGCACCTCTGGGATACGTACCGCATAATCGCTACACCTATTAAACACGCGGAATTTGAGGGCATGCGAGTTACGGCTAACCTGTTCACAACCTTGGAGGAACTGGACCGTTTCGTAGACGCCATGGAACAGGTTGTGCGTGATGGTTTACCTGCAACAGAGAGCTCCTAGTCCTACTGGTGGAGTGTGACATAGCAATCATTGGGGGAGGGATTGTCGGCCTTGCAACAGCCTGGCAACTTGGTCAGCGCTATGAATGTCGAATTGTAGTTCTGGAGAAGGAGGGCTCCGTTGCAACACATCAGTCAGGCCGCAATTCGGGTGTGCTGCACTCAGGAGTCTACTATCGGCCAGGGTCGAATCAGGCACAAATGTGCCTGCGAGGGAGACGGTTAATGGAGAACTTTTGCCGTACCAACCAACTGCCATTCGAACTCTGCGGCAAAGCGATCACAGGCAGCACCTCCCGGGAATTGGCCCGCCTACACACCCTGTACGAATGGGGGCGTGCAAATGGTGTGCAATGCCAAATTATAGACCGAGAATCACTCCTCGAACGTGAGCCCTACGCAGCCGGTAATAAAGCACTTCTGGTGCGTGATGCCGGTATTGTGGATTTTCCGAGTGTTGTGCGGCGCCTGAAGTCGCTATCACAGGAACAAGGCACCGACGTATTGACCAATTCATGCGTGTACCGAGCGCATGAGGAAAGTCAACATATTATTCTGGAGACCGACAATCTCACAGTCCGTGCACGACATGTTCTTAACTGTGCCGGACTGTATGCTGACCGTGTAGCTAAACTTCTGGGCCAGGAACCACATATTCGTGTATTACCGTTCAGAGGGGAGTATTACGAACTCCTCCCCCGACAGTACTGCCGCCATCTCATTTATCCCGCGGGAGATGAACGCATCCCCTTCCTTGGTGTACATGCAACCCGTATGACGGATGGCCGCGTACTCTGTGGCCCAAGCGCCGTTCTGGCATTATCCCGGGAGGGATACAGGCGCTTCACGGTTGCACCAGAAGACATCCTGGATACAGTCCTTTGGCCTGGCAGTTGGCATCTCGCACGCTCATTGTGGCAAACTGGCATACGAGAAATTCTGCAAAGCCTCAACAAAAAGTATTATTTGCGGATTTTGCAGCGCCTGATTCCCGCAGTTAAACTATCCGATCTCAGTCCTGCACGAAGTGGAGTGCGCGCACAGGCAATCAGAGCTGATGGCAAAATGATTCGAAGCATGCATATCCAGGAAAGTCGACGAGTGCTGAGTGTACTAAATGCAAGTTCTCCAAGCGCAACCGCATCACTTGCCATAGGGGAAACCCTGGCGAGAAATTTGATGAATCGGCTACGGCCAGATTAGAAATTCAGCACTAGGATGGTAAAACCCTGCTGCAGAACTTGCACGCTCTCTCGGACTAATTCGGATCATTACAATCCTTGCCCAGCCTCGCCTGCTCATCTGTCCATTCCCTACCTTGTCGATCGCTGCGAAACGATTTTTCTGTCATCCCTGCGAAATACCCTAATCCATTTTCCACATTTGTAATTACAGGGATCGGACGGGGACTCGCGAGAAAATACTCGTAATCAAAGCCGGTAGATCGCGAATAAGAAATATAATAATCCCATAGCTCCCGACTCCAGCTGCTGACAACAAGCATAAAGTACGGAGCAACTGTCTCATAATGGCGCACTTCCAATGTGAGGTTGATCTTGGCAACTTCCTGCCCAAACAACCTATCAGAAAAATAGACAATTGAAGTGCCTACTTCAGTTGAGATAGGTTCTGCAGAAGCATCCTCAGCCTCTTCTGGACTGAGGTGCAACCCCGGAAAAGCGCTCTCGAATGTACTTCCTCTAAATCCAGTCCCTGCATCATCCAAAAACGGCAAACCATCACGTCTCCTCCTTTCTACGCACTTCGGGTATACGTGCAGAGCGTGTATGCTGTACCGGTGATCTCCCGGCCGATCCTCCAAAGATAAGGTTACCTCATACAGCCCAATGTTTTCCCGGTTAGGCTCCTGGAGTTCCTCTATTGAATCCAAGTACACGATCAGTTCCGGTGCAGATGATTTTGCCTGCACAGGCGTAAATGATGGCGCCTCTACCGTCAAAGTGTAATCGGTACCCGGGATAGGGCGATGCCCCTGAGGAGACTTGTATATTCCATCTTCCGTGTGGAGAAGACGCTCAGTCATCCCTTGTCCATCGGTAATGGACACTACAGCATTCAAAATATAATGCTCCTCCCAGTCCACCTTGTGAGCATAGGGAATGCTTTGCTGGAGGTACACCGTCCAGACACTGTCGGGAGTGAACACTGAATTGACCACTATTTTTGGGGAGTAGGAGTCTGGAAAATCCAATTCCACCGGAGAAATGCAACCAGTCAGGGAAGACAAAACTATGAAGATCGCAAACCGCATGAATCAAAACTCTATCTGGTACGATATTGCAGGGATGAGTTGAAAGAGACTCACCTGCCTCCATTGGATTGTAGCGTCATAGATATAGGGATATACAATCGTTGGATTTTGACGATTGTAAACATTGTACACTCCGAGCACGAATGTGCGCTTACCCCAACTCAGTTGCTTTTTGAACTGCACACTCACATCTAACCGGTGAACGGAGGGAGCCCTGACTGAGTTAACAAGCCCGTAATCTAGAAAATTACCACCATAATCTTGGACAAAATAAACCCGATCAAGATATCGACCGGCTGGTGCCCAAATGGGATATCCACTCCCATACACCCACGATGCTCCGAATGAGATCCGTGAACTTGCCCGATAGTTGAGGACGATTGAGATGTCGTGCCGACGATCATAGTTATCTGGAAAACTCAAGCCTCCATTCAGATTTGAGAATGTCCTTGACGCCTTGGCCAGCGTATAGCTAACCCATCCACTGAGCCGCCGCTGCCGTCGCTCAATCAGCACTTCCAATCCATAACTGGCACCCTCACCAAACTCCAGAAGTGCAGGCCATCCTAAAGCAGTTGCCTGGTGCGCATAGGAATGTTCCTTGAATTCGGTTAGTCCGTGCGTTCGCTTTCGGTAAGCTTCCAGCGATACATCAATGGAGTATCTTGGGAAACTTTGCGCAAACCCTACGGCAACTTGAGTGCTGTGTTGCGGTGGGATACCATCCATCGCAGGGATCCACTGCTCCTGGGATAGCGAACTGCCTAATTGGGTAAGGAGGTGGAGATATTGTTTCATCAAAGCGTAGGACAGCTTGACGGATGAATTCTTTTTCAGAGCAATATTGGTGCCAATCCGAGGCTCCAGAGCACCCCAAAATTTCCCATCCCCATGTGCAGATGAAATACGAAGTCCCATATTGGTCCGCACTCGCATACCGATTGGGATTTCATCTTCCAGGTAAACCGCAAGCTCATTTAGTGATAATTGTCTACCCGATTCTGTCTGCGTATTCAATTGAGGTTGCTGATCACTCTTGACCCGATTCCGCGTACTTCCAGGAGACAGCCAATGGTGGACGTACTCAACCCCGCCGCGCAGGTAGTGTCGCGGACTGGCCGCATATTCGAATTCTAGACGTGTTGAAATATCAACGATGGAGGAGTGCCATCTCCTAGCATAGATCTCAGACCCGCCCTCAGGTAAATCCTCTCTCTCCTTATGCTCCCGTACCACGCGATAGCTCGTAACGCCCGCAATCAGGTTGGCAAATATTTTGTCTCCGATAAGGCGGTTCCACCGAATTGAAGCCAAGCGATTACCCCACTTATGGATCTGGTCAAGATCCGTACTTATGTGCATTACCCCCTCCGCACGTTCTCGGTATGTGAGTGCATCCTCTCCCAGATAGGCGCTCACATGCACATGATCTCGGCTGCTGATTTTGTAGTTCGCCTTGAAATTTAAGTCATGAAAATAGCCCCCGTACGTCTTGCCTGCTGGTTGAAACCATCGTGTAAACAGATCCAGAAATGTCCGACGTCCTGAGAATAGAAAAGACGCCTTGTCTCGGACCAGAGGGCCCTCTATCAAGAATTTTGATGTGAGTATCCCCAAAACACCTTCTCCGGCAAAGCGCTTACGACTGCCATCTTTCATCGTAAAATTGACAACTGAAGAAAGACGCCCCCCATAGCGGGCTGGAAATCCGCCCTTGATCAACTCAACACCCTTCAACGCCGATGAATTAAACACGCTGAAAATACCCAATACGTGCGTCGGATTGTAGACCGTCTGTCCATCCAGAAGTATCAGGTTTTGATCCGCCCCTCCGCCGCGAACATAAATCTGGCTGAATCCCTCGCGCCCACCCTGCAGACCAGGTAACAATTGAAGTGTTCTGAGCACATCTGATTCCCCAAAAAGCACCGGGATCTCCTCAATTTGCTGTATGGGCAGGGTATGATGGCTCATCTGGATACGACTTGCAAGGGTTTCGCCTTCCGAAGTCACGGCTACCTCGTTCATCAATAATACTCGTGGATCCAGACGAATCACCAGTACCGTGTCCGCTCTCAATTCTAAGTCGATCACCACGGATTCATACGATACATGTGATACTGAAATTCGGGATCCCAGGGCAGGTATATTTAGACTGTAGAAACCGTATTGGTTGGTAACTACACCTGCTCTCTGCTGATCCAGGTACACATGCACTCCAGCTATTCGCTCGCCGCTTTCTGAATCCTCGATATATCCGCTTACCCGATAACTCTGCGCTGCGACGCAATTGAATAATCCAACAAGGAATAAACAAGCAGCCAGAGTTGATGGCGTGGCGATTTGACGCATGTATATCCTAGGGTACCGGTGAGTGCTCAATTGCACAGTTCTCCAAGTGCAACCGCATCACTTACCTCAGCAAAAACTGCGCCAAGAATCTGCTGAATCAACCACGGTCAGTCTAGAACTTCCCCCAAAGTCAAATCAAGCGAAGGTAGGCATCAAACAATGCCAATACCTTGATCAAAACCGGGCGTAATTATTGCAATCCAGCGCCGTTTCGGGCTCAATTGTCGAATCACTAGAAACCTGTTCGCCTTGCTTACCCGAAAATATCTCCCTGAGCAATTCTGCTGTATAAGTATTTTGACGACTCATCTCCTCGGGAGAGCCAGCAAAAGGAATCTGCCCACCTTCCTCACCTCCCTCCGGGCCCATGTCCACAATGTAATCAGCAACTTTAATTACATGCGGGTTGTGTCCTATCACCAGCACCGAATAGCCCCTGTCCACCAGCTTCTGCGGAACATTCGGCAATAGCCGGATATCCTCAAAATGCAGCCCCGTCGTTGGCTCATCAATTTGATGCAGAGTCCGCCCTATTGAGGGCATTGATACTTAGGAGTTTGGCACGCACCTATGAAATACGCACCGCACAACCGCAACACCTATTAGATACGCGGAAATTGAAGGCCCGCGAGTTACGGCTAGCCGATTCACAACCATGGAGAAACTGAACCGTTTCGTGGATGCCACGGAACAGGTTGTGGCCACGGCTAACCTGCAACAGACAACTGCTGATCCTGTTAATGGCGCACTGCATAGCAATCATTGGTGGAGGAATTGTCGGCCCTGCAACACCTTGGCAACTGGGCCGGCACTGCGAGTGTCCAGTTTTCATTCTGGAGAAAGAAAGCTGATACCTGAATCGGTGCAGGAGGAGATTCCCTATTTTCGTACGGATACAGATATACAAACAATGATTCGGATGGGTAGCCTCTAACCGCTGCGATCCGTTGTATACGTGAGCCTGATAATTGCAATTCGCCCGAGTCTGGGAGCACCGACGAATTCGCGGTGGTCACTGTTGAACAGATTGTTGATTCCCAGATCAGCACGGAATCCGGCTTTATGAATCGCATATCCTATGCCTACATCAAGTACCGTATAGCTCGGCACATTCCCCACATATTGACCAGAAATAACTGGAAATCCCTTTGTAAACCGTCCCGATGCCATGAATGAAAATCCATTCTTTCGTTGGTATTGACCGCCGATCTTAAACTTGAATCCCGGTGCATTGAGGGCCAATTCCAAATCCTCTGACTCTTCGTTGATCTCCGTATGATCAAAATAATCGTCACTTACCCAAGATGCATTTCCAAAAAACATCAGTTTTTCACTGGCGATGATCTGAGTTGAAACATCCATACCAAAATACCGGATATTTCCGAAGTTGGGAAAGGTCAGCATCAGTTCAGGAAAATTACCCACTCCATTATTGTTCTCGTTTGGCTGTACAATTGCTACTGGAGTCTCATTATCTGGCAGATCACCGCCTGCAATATTGACGAGAATTTCCGCAGCCAGTTGAGGGGTCAGCCCAACTAACCTCAGTGCATTCGCAATGTCCGAATTTGCTGCCAGTCCAGCTGAGATGTCTTGAATGAGATCCTGTTTCAGATTTGGAACCAGAACAAATGGTGTCTTGATCTGAAGCGGACCTGTAAAGTTTTTTCTTCTACCGTAGTACCCGTCCAGTGTGAAGAGGATTTGATCACGAATAATTCCTTTATATCCAATTTCCCAAGATTGAGTTGTGGTTGGCTTGATTGGTTCGGTATCCTGAAGATTATTCAACTCCGAGTTGAATTTTAGCTCAAGCGTACTAAGGTTCACGAGACCAAGGATCCCAGAACTGAATCCCTGAACCGGAGTCACTTCTGGGTTCAATTCCCGCTTCAGGAGGGGCAGAAGCTGAAGGGGAATACTTAGTCCTGCTTCGGCAAGCATGCGTGCAAGTTCATCATCTGGAATTTTTGTTAGACCATCGTATATCAACCCGTAGAGGAACCCTGTATCTATTCCAACGGGAGTTGGATATCCTTCCATTCCTGGGAGCATACTGGAAGCAACAAGAGACGTAGGTGCACCAAGTTCAAGGTAGTTGGGATTTCTTTCAAAGGTGAATCCGGTTGCCCCACCGCGGGCCCGTACCGTGAGTGGCCCAATGGAAGCTACCACTAAATTCAATAGGTAATCGGTCGACAGGGGTGAAGAAAGACTACGGTTATAGGTTGCACGCAGACTTGAGGAAGGTGTTGGTTTTAACACGAGCGCGACGCGAGGAGATAGATGGAGATCGGGTACGATATTGTTGATGTCTCCCCGAAGAGCGAGTGTCAGTTTGAGTCTATTTGAGATCTGTGTATTCGATTGCAGGTATGCACCATATTCGTCAAGCCCTGCAATCCCTTCGCCATGTGTGGGAACAATTCCTCTGGTATCAGGGCGATCAAATCGCAGGTCCACTCCTGCAATCAGCTGCTGTCTAGACCCAATCTCTTGCGTATACTGGCTTTGCACGGAATATTCTTCGGAATATTCTTGAATAGGATCTCCACCATAGATATAGGAGTTCCCCGAATTGATTGAATTCATATACGCCTGTACAAAGAGGGGACCGCTGGACAGCCGAATCTGAGCATAGCTGGCAACCATTCCCTTTGCCTGAATTGTGCCCAAGCTGCTGAGCATAGCACCATCCAGATTTCCAATTCCCGCACTCAACGAAAGAGTGGTGGACTTACCCAAGCGCAAGTCCACAGTACTGGACAGCACGAGTTTGCGGTTCTTGGTTTCGCGAACCCCATCAACAAACAACTGAACTGCATCTTCGGGATCAGGGCATTCACTAAACCTTTCGTTCTTGAGGAGTGCAGCATCGCACCCTTCAAGAGTAAAATCCTCCGATGTCGCGTAACTGCCAATCACTTTGACACCGAGATTTGTGCCTAGAACCGTAGCCACACGTCCCTGAACATTGAGCATAGACCGTTGACCACCTGAAACAGAGATCGTAGCTCCTGGGTAGTTGAATGCATCTTTGGAGATGTAGTGAATCACTCCTGAATCTACACCAGGTCCATAAAGTGCGGATCCGGGCCCCCGAACTACTTCAATCCGTTCCATATCAATGGCCAGACTTGGCATGACATTATGCAGGTTGACCCCAATGGAGGCAACCGCTGCCTTCCTGTAATCGGTGAGTACATGTGTAGATCTTGAGAAAGCGTCATTGAATCCGCGGAGTACAATTTCGTAGCGATCCACACCAGTCTGTACCATATCCAACCCGGTCACGTTCCGGAGCGATTTTGCCGTTGTCTGAGCGACATCTAATTGAAAATCTCGCGAAGTAATGACATCAATGGAGGAGGGTGCATTCAACGTTTTCTCATTCTGGCGTCCTGCGGTCACCTGCACGGGGTCTAGATCTGTTCCCGGGTCTAAGGCAACGTTCCAGACATAATTCTCTCCCTCAGCCAGAGTAACCGTCAATTCCTGTGCTGAATACCCTATAAAACTTGCTCGCAGGATATGTATTCCAGCGTGCAGGTTCGAAATTTCAAAATTACCCTCAATATCAGTGGCACTTCCAATTGAGGTCCCGGCAACAAGCACGTTCGCCCCAATCAATGATTGACCAGTTTCCGAATCGGTTACCTTCCCAACCACGGTCGCAGTCTGGTCAAGAACTGGTTCGGAAAAAAGACAAAAACTGGATCCTATATAAATGAGGGAAACAATTAAATGATTAACTCTGGGCACCATGAGATTTAATAGTTAACCCCAAGCGAATGTACGAGAATAATCAAAAAATGTGCAGGATCTCATTAGGTGATGCGACATGTATACGATATTTCCCAATAATTTGGGATGTTTTGGGGATAAGTTGACGGCCCCCAGCACGGGGATTTGGGGATTTTGCTTCAGTTCTGTGAACCGAATGCCTACTAAGGCTTGGGCCCAGAAGTTTGAACACCCGCTGTTGCGTAGGGCTGATCGTCTCCATCATGACCACTTCATCTGAGGTGTCTGTGCTGATTTTCGTACACCAACCAGACGGCAAGCCCAGCGAGTTCGTCGATCACCTCGGTAGAGTCGGGGAGTGGCGCGGTGCTCTTAGAGTCAGGAATATTCTTGTTTTTCCTCCATCTGTTTCCCGTTCATTGCGCCATAAGTCCGTTTCCACTCTCGGTTCTCCAAGTGGATCATGCGGCTCGCACTCGGATCACAATACGGCTGTCCATTGATGTTCCCCATGCCGGGGTGCTCATTACCCGACAACATCCCGACTTCCGCATCGTGAGCTATCAAACCTTGTTAAGGCCTGCTCAACCTTCACTGCACGTTAGCGCGAAATTTTCCGGGGCGCCTACTGTCGGAGTGATCTATACGCGGCTTTCTACGGTAATCCATGTTGTCACCTCCATAAATCGCTTTGGTCGCTACTAATTGGAACGACAGTTGTCAGGCGGGCTTCGCGCCCACCAGAAAGAAGCGCCTTTCCACGGCGCACATGGAATGAAAGATTAGCCAGCGGGAATTTCGAATCGTTGATGTTGCGTTGAGTTCGTTCCATATGGTTGTGACCGCAATCATGCTGTGCGTGGTTTTACATTATATCACCGCAGATCAACTCCTTGGAAGCAACCAATTACCCCTGCGTCAAGAAAGCCTGGGGGGAGTTGTGCCCCAAGAAGTGCGGTGACCAATACCCCGTAGAGAGTCTGTGCCTTAGAACACCCATACAGGGGGTGTAACGCATGATTTCGGTTTCGTGTGGAGCTGCCACGATCTAAAAGCGGCATTCATCGGTAAGGCACGAACCCAGGTGTGAAACGTCTTCGTCCAACGAGACTTGCCTGGATACTGAAACCCACGCGTCAGCAAAAAAGCCAGAATCCGCCGTTTAGTCCGAGCGATGGTTGCTGTCAGATCTCCCCGACAACGCAGCAAAGATCGGATGGCTTCCTGTTCCTCGTCTGAAATGCTGATCGTCGTCAGTAAGCCGGCAGCATACAACGTCGCTAACTTTCTCGCATCCCGCCGATCCGTTTTGACACGCGCTCCTGGACGGCGGGCAATAGATGAGGGCGCAACCACTTCGCACGAAATCCCTTGTGCTTCCAGGGCGCGTTGTAAACCAAATCCACACGAAGACGCTTCATAGCAAGCGCGTACCCGGCCATGGCAGTCCTGAACCTTCCAGAATATTTGGTCACCTTTGGCAGGTCATGCAGCAATTCCCGCTCGTCCAGTAGCTCACCTGTAAATCCATTGTAGACGCACAACACGATCGTCTTTTTGTGCACATCCATGCCGGCGGCGATGGGGAATCCAGATGTGGAAGAATATGTGTAGTTTTGCCTAGGTCTATTCTCGGTTGGTTGATAGGTGAACTCATGTGAATGTAGCTCAACCAGCCGGAATAGTCCTACTATAAGATCTATTTGGTTCTATCCCCATTTGTGTGGAATGATTAATTTTGGGTGAACCAAAGTTAATCATTTTCATGTCAGATACCATTACCGACTTAATGATGCGGTACACCTTGAGGCTCAGTTCTGACTGGCAGGTTGATCGGGTGGTCATGGATACGGAGCATCAACGTGTAGATGTCTATCTATCGCATTCGGGGAAGAATCTTGTTTGTCCAGAGACCGGCGAGGGCGGGATGTTGTATGATCATCGCAAAGCGCGGTCTTAGCGTCATCTGGACTGGGTTCAATGCAAGTGTTTTGTTCATTGTCGGGTTCCTCGTGTCAAGTCTTCTTCGGGGATTAAGACCATTCAGATTCCCTGGGCGGATGCATCAAGCCGGGTGACGTATTCCTTGGAGCGGTGGGCGAT
>MPNB01000055.1 GCA_002238805.1 Rhodothermaceae bacterium bin80
TCAAGCTGTGAAAAATCATCGGAAAGAATCATTGATCAATCGGAAATGGTTAATGTGAATCAGTTGAATCGCTCAACCCCATCATAAACCAGTTCGCAAAAAGATCAACTAAATCTGGGACATCCCCCTTTTCCGGCAGGCGAAAAACATACGGACACATTCGACCGTTTGTTTATGAACGAACGGATAGTACCCATCGCAACATCACCTATAGGTTATTACTTGGTGTTTGCACGGAAATTATGTAAAAGACAAATACGTACAACAGGGCAGGACTAGTCCGCTAGATTCACCAGTTGCCGCCATAGGGTTTGGTGTGATTATTCCAACAAAAATCCTGATAGACTTCAATTTTCGCCGGGTAGGGGTAGAATAAGAGTCGTGTTTGTGTATCCTGCAAAAACACCCAAACCTCCACTCACATTGGAGTACACAGGAAATGGCTCTTGCGTTAATGGATCGTGCAAGACATTGCGTTCCAATGATTGAAGATATCTGTAATAATCTTCGCTGAGAGACGAGATAATAAGACGTAATTCTTTTCTTCCATTCTCGTCTGACATATCAAGGGTGGTCCCACTCCACGAGTAGTCCTTACCATCAAATAGTCTGTCTGTCACAACAAATTCTTGACATAGACCACTGGCCCCTCCTGGCTCAATCGGATCAACATCGTCGAAATAACCACAGGACCATCCAGGAGGAAAGTCATCAATCCATATTATTCGATATATACTGTCAGGGACTATTTCATCAGTTCTATATGGATTCCATACACGACGGTAAACCCCGATTCTGTAGAAGTTCATTCCAGGCGTGTCTGAAAAAACGATTCGGAGATGATATCTGCTTCCAGGAAATATACCGGATTCAGGTGGCCGATATTCAATTGAATAATCAGATATCACGACTGGAGAAGGAGCCGCAGAATTGGCTTGAATACTGGGTTTGCCCGGAAAATCCACCTTAAGTGTATACAGGATTCCGTACGAAGGTGACTCACCTGTACCAGATACATATCTTCCATTTCCCTGATAATTCAAGATATCAACCATATTTGAACCTTCCATGATCCTCACAGATGCGTCTGAAATATATTCGCGGGTTACATCTCGCTTTACGGTGGCACCCAGGCTCCTGTGCATTGTAACGGACCATGTACTGTCCGGGGAAAAGAAACTCGTAACCACCGGCTCCGAATCGTATTCAGGGGGGGACACTTCAACGACAGTCTCGCAACCTAAACAAAGCAGAATCAGTAGATGCAACCGGGATTTCATGAGTGAATTCTTAAAATTCAAGTCTGTAGTTTACAAAAGGGATGACCGGGAACGCGGTGACCTGCTCAAATACCAGATAATTCAATTCATCTCCCCTTTCGTCGCGTGCGTTCTTTGTTTGCAAAAGAAAAGGGTTCTGTCTACTGTATGCATTATAGACTCCAAATGAGAATGTGCGATGGGCCCACCGTCGAGTTCGTTTCATTTGCATGGATAAATCGAGGCGATGATAGGCTCGCATACGAACCGAATTACGATCACCAAACACCTGTAACAAACGTGATTTGTGTGGATCGAAAATATTTGTTACTCCACCTGGATCATGCCGAAGTCCATAGAAATGACCAACGGGTAGCCAAACCGCCTGACCAGTGCCGTAAACCCAGACAGCGGATAGTTCAATAGACTGGCTAAACCGCCAGATGGCGGCCGCCGACACATCATGCAAACGGTCAAACCGGAAAGGAAAGGTTCGTCCACCGTTGAGGGCAGGGAATTTTCGGCGTGTCTTCGTCAAACTGTATCCGATCCACCCTGTGACCCGTCCGGTACTCTTACGAACAAACAGTTCTCCCCCATATGACCAGCCTTTTCCACTCTCAATCTGATCCTGCCAGACATCCCCTGATAAATTGTAAGTTCTAGCACCCTCGGTATACTCAATCTGGGAATTCATCCATTTGTAGAAGCTCTCAACCGTAACTTCGTAGGTTCTTCGGGAAGAATTCCACGCAAAGCCAGAGGCCACCTGAACCGCATTCTGGGGGCGTACTTGATCCGTTGCAGGAACCCACAAATCCAGGGGAAGAGACAACCCGCTCGCAACGGGCAGCAAATGTGAATTCTGGTTCAGTACGGTGAACGATGTTTTGAAGGCAAAATCTGCCGCGAATTGCCACCGAACGTTGAGCCTGGGGTGAAGAGAGTAATATTTGCGGTCTTTGACGAAAAAACCCGAAGCTCGAACTCCAGCATTCACGGATACATTTGAGAGTAGTTTGACTTCATCTTCAACATAAATATGTGCTTCAAACGCTCTGATTCGATGATCTGGATTATACACCGTATCGACTGGAGCAATATCAACACCAAATTCCCGCTCCGAAACTACCCCTGTGTTGTATGAATGTACGGTGCCTCCTGCGCCGAATCGTATGTAATGTACGGGGTTCGGTACCCAATCAAAATCCATCCGACCGATAATATCAGTAATTCCAGACAAAAAGCTGGAACGATAGAAATGCTGTATCTCGGAACTATCATCAAGTAGCCTGACCTCTTCCTGACTTCTTACTCCACTCCGATAGCGTGTATATCCCAGTAATGCGTTGGAAAAGAATTGTGTCCCCCATACTCGATTCCAACGTGCGGTGGCTGTCAGGTTACGCCACCCCAAACCTCCACGGTCACGAACCTGTCGGTTGCTAAACCCTTCATTGTGATCTCCTCGCCGATACGCACGATCACGTCCAGCATAAAAACTCAGATAGAATCGATCGTTGCTGGAAGTGATGTAGTTGACCTTCGCACTGGTATCATAGAAATAATATCCTGCTTTCTCATTCTCGTCAAGGAAAGGGTACACAAATAAGTCAAGATAGGTTCGCCTGGCGGCGACAATAAATGAGGCTCTCTCCTTTTTGATCGGTCCCTGAAAGGTGAAACTTGAAGCGACAATTCCCACGGATGCCGTTCCTTCAAACTCTTTCATATTTCCCTCTTCCATGGTCAAATCAATCACCGAAGATAATCGGCCTCCGTAACGGGCTGGAATCCCACCCTTGATCAATGTTACATCCTTAATCGCATCGCTGTTGAATACACTGAGGAAACCGTACAGGTGACTGGGATTGTATACCGTGACCCCGTCCAGCAAGACCAAGTTCTGGTCAGGACTGCCTCCACGAACATACAACCCTGAGGTCCCTTCTCGGCCCGACTGTACCCCTGGAAGTAACTGGAGCGTCTTAAAAATATCCGTCTCTCCCGCCAATACAGGGAGTGCCCGGATGGTTCCGACATGCAACTTTATCTGACTCATCTGAACGGACTCTACTGACGATTCCCCA
This sequence comes from Rhodothermaceae bacterium bin80, assembly GCA_002238805.1. Lineage (GTDB taxonomy): Bacteria > Bacteroidota > Rhodothermia > Rhodothermales > Bin80 > Bin80. Next base: position 3,350 of record MPNB01000055.1, read on the forward strand.
ACTGCAATGACTTCAACCTCACCAAGCCTGGTGGCCTCAGGGGTTAATTCAATGTTCAATCGAAGGTCTTCTGTCAGTGTCTGATTCAGCGTACGGGGGAGGTAGCCGACATGGGAGACGACAAGACGCACGGAATCCGCAGGAATCGAGAGACTAAAAAAACCATAGCGGTTAGTCGTTGTCCCAATACCTATATCTGGCGCATGAACGGTCGCTCCGATTAAACTTTCAGAACTCTCGGCATCTACCACAAATCCACTAATCACATATCTGTTTTGTTCGTTATTCTGTTCATGTTGCTGGTCAATCAATATCTCGTTCTCGGTGGCTTTGATCAGCAAATGGTTGGCATTGGTTTTCTGGGGCCAGCAAACCAGAAGGATACAATAGACTACCGCTGAGGGACATCTGAACATAGATATACTCGGATTACTACGCCTTGACAGGTCTAACTGGGTTTCCGGCAAAAGCTCAATACGAGAGGTCCTCCCAAAACCCCTACAGGAGCAGTTACTACCTCAACTCGAGGACCTCTGTTGATGCTGTTTGTAATAACTAGTCTACGGGGTAGTTATTTAGTGATTCAGAAACTCCGCTCAAAGAGGCAGAATGCGTACTACTAGTACCCCTTCTACGCTTTCTCTTTGTGCTAGCCCATGTTGATAATGTGCCATGCCCGCCACTCCGGCCCAGTGTGGTCTTTACTGTGACACCTACTGACGTGGTTTGGCCATCGGGTAGATCGTCGCTACTCACATCGTCTAAATAGTACGTGCCATTGGAATTCCTGTATTTGAAGAACTGAGTATTCGCGATCCCTCGCCGTGCTCCTGTCCATGTTTTATAAGATGTGTTCCACATCACGACGGCCCCTGGAGAATTGGAAGTGAACTCAGTATCACCCGGATTTGCTTTTATACTCGGGTAGTCAAAATCCCAAACACACATATCAGTGCCCTCGTCGGATCGTACGGGATTACTTCCACCAGCGAATCCAAAACCACTAGGCCTATCACAAACTGGATCTGCTCCAGAGGAATTCGCAGATTTGCGTGAAATCAACGCATCGGTCAATCGCGATACTCCTTGATCTTCCAAAAGACTTGAGAGATAGTTTTTCATTTCCCGGGAAGGGTCAAAAACGGAAAGATCAATTACTTCAGCAACCGGGTCATCTACATGTTGCTTCATGTAAGAAGTACCCGCAAGAGTGTAGAGAGTATCTCCAATAATAAGGCGCCCCTCATAATTCACCAGTGCCAACTCCTCGGGTGGAATGAGTTGTTTGTACTCAAGATACCGCTGGAGAGACTGGTGGATGAGGATGGGCTCATCGGTTAAACGAGATTTTTCCGAGATCAAATCGGCAGAGGTGTAATAATCCTCGTAGGACCAAAATCGCTTGATCGGTTCTTGATCATCGAAAAACTCTATTTGCGGTTCTCCTCCAACAGCATCCGTATCGGTCATCTGGCCCAGATTGGCCATCAATGCTAAATCCACTTCCACATACTCGTATTCCATTTCATCATTCGCTTCTTTCTCGAGAAACAAGTCGGAATCGGTACTGCAACCAAAATGCGCAACTGCACAAAGTAGGATTGCTGCAAGAACTGGAAGTTTAATGTTTTTCATCGGTCTCTGATTTGGTTAGTTGAAGTTGATGTCTGCAAGTCGATTGTAAAGATCTATCAACATAGCCTTTACAAAGTATCCGTACGAGAATCCCATGTACAATAAGCTAACTTCTCTGTTCAATTTTGTGTGCATAATTTTTCAGGCATAGTTCAGCGCCTAAGAATGTTGACTACATGGCGAACCCAGTGCGCCGTTTGATCGGATTCCGAGGACGTTGGAGACTTGCGCGCAGGTAGGGAGCTATGCTGCTTTTGCGAGCGTAACTTCTCGGTTGACCTTCCAGTGATGGGGTAACAGCGTGTGGAGTTGTGACGCGGGAAGCTTGGAATTCTGCTTCATACATCTTCAAGCCACGCCATATACTTTACGTTGTGTTGTTTGCGGGTACTCAGCAGAGAGTAGAGGAGGGCAACTCCTTTGGCGGCATCATGAGAGCCGGCAAACAAATAGTGCTTGCCCGAAAACATAAAATGGGGGTCAGACGTGCAGCGACAGGCCCATCTGCACCGTGTGGTGTGCCTGAGCCGGTTCCTGATGCGGGAGCGATGCCAGCATCTGGCGAGCTACGTGCTCAGACGCCTGCTCAGGCGACTGAGCACGTTTGACTGCCATGACGCCCCTAACTCGGCCAAAATAGGTATTTTTCTGGCAGACACTACTTGGAAGGCAAGGCGAAGAAGTTGGATGGTTTAGCGGGCGCATGCAGGTTTGTAGGAACGCTATGCCCGTTCAACAATACGAAGCGTATGAGCAGGCAAAAGAAGTCGGAAGACATTGAAGCCCCCGATGTACGAGATACAGGAGCCAGATGGGGCATAGAGCGATGAACGTGGCGAACATAGGGGAGACCTGCGGAGCTGCCGGAATGGAGGCCCTCATCCGAGGGGAAGCATGGAGATTCTACCACACGCCCTACGCAGAGATGGATAAGTGTGTTTCAGGAAGTCGTAATTATAGCAATCAGCAGAAAGAGACTTCCATTGCTCCTAAAGCCATCCCTGTGCACGATACCACTCAATCGTTTCGTGCACGCCTTGCTCTAACGAAACGCGCGACGAATATCCCCAATCCCGCTCAGCTTTTTTAGAGGAGCACTGCTTTGTAGCATGAAGGATTTCGCGGGCTTTTTCACGGTTCAGAGGCGGATAGGTACCGGTCAATTTCCCAGCAAATTCGCTAATGACCCCAAGCGGCATGACCAGTGAGCGTGGTAGGCGGATCATCGTCGACTGTTTGCCGAGAGCGGCTTCGGATGCATTTCGCAAAGCCTCCCAGGTCACGACCTCATTGCTGCCCACATAGTAAGTTTTTCCAGTCGTCCGAGGAGATTCTGTAGAATCAATGATACCCCGTACCAAATCGTTAACATGTACGAGTGATAATCCGGGATCCCCGCGAGGAACAACACAAATACCACGGTTTACGGCGGAAAAAAAAGTCAGCAAATCCTGATCTCTCGGGCCATAAACGACCGGCGGTCTGATAATGACCATTGGCAGGTTTATACCGGCCAATATCTGCTCCATGACCAGTTTGCTGCGACCATATCGCGAAACTGGCTCGCAGGGTGTTGATTCATCGGCCATTATGCTATTAGCGTTCCCGACGACAGCCAAACTGCTGGCAATGCAAATCTTGATAGCCTCCGTGGAGACGTTCCTGACCGCTGTTGTAAGGTACATCGTTGAGGTTGCATTAGCCGCTAACAGCTCGTGCAAGGTTCGCGCCCGTGTCATGGCACCTAGGTGGTAGACATACTGTACGTCCTCAAGAGCTTGTGTTATCAGTGGGGTGTCGTTGAGGGTGCCGTGTATCTGAATTACATCAAGTCCAGTTAACCATTTTGGTTCGGTGCGCACCAGACATCGGACTTCCGAATATCCTCGCTGCAGCAGGGCTTCTGCCAGATGACTACCGACAAAGCCAGTAGCGCCCGTTACAAATGCGACTTTTCTCATAGTTACAATTTCTTTTTGAGCAGCACGACGTTCTCAACATGATGCGTCTGTGGGAATAGGTCTACAGGCTGAGCAATCACCGCACGGTATGATTCCGAAAGTACCTTGAGGTCACGTGACTGTGATTGGATGTTGCAGCTGACATAAACGATCGTACGCGCCCCCAACTGAGAGACCTGGGCAGCAACTTTTGGATGCATTCCCGCCCGGGGTGGATCAAGCACAATGATATCCGGGGAACCGTGCTCAGAGGTGAAGGCGGGCGTCAAGAGTTTCAGCATATCCCCGCTGATGAAAGTACAGTTCCCTATTGCGTTCAGTGCTGCATTGGATCTTGCGTTCAGGACGGCGTCCTCAACCAGCTCGATACCCGTTATACCTGCCGCGCTTTTGGCCAGCGACAACGCTATAGTCCCTGTCCCGCAATACAGGTCATACACATGATCGTTTGGGGTGACGTCGGCCAGGTCCTGTACGACAGTCACTAAATTTTCGGCTTGAAGTGTATTGGTCTGAAAAAATGCACCAGGCGCAATTTCGAAGGTCAAATCATGGATGCGGTCTCTTATGATTCCGGGGCCATAGATTGTTTCTGTTCGCTCCCCAAAGGCGGTTTGTGCATGGGACGTGTTGATGGTATTGACCAGCGTGGTTACATAAGGGTATTCGGTTTTCAGGTAAGCCCCAAGGCTGAGCATGCGCTCCTCGTCGTATCCGAATGTAACCAGGTTTGCCATGAGCTCCGGCATGTGCACGGATTCACGGATAACCAGATTTCGCAGAAAACCTTCCTTGCGGCGCCAGTCCCAGGGCGCCCAGTTCGATTTCCGTGTAAAGTCACGAACCCCGTTCAGCAGTGCAATACACTTTTCGCTCTGAAGGTGGCATTCGTTGATGTCCAGAACTTTGGCAAAATTCCCAGGGGGATGCAGACCAAGCGCAAATGATTTGTCGTAGAGCGTGTCAGAGTTGATTTCTTCTCGGGATAGCCAGCGATGAGCCGAAAACGAGAACTCCATTTTGTTTCGGTAACCGTATGGCACAGTCACTCCCAGTGGTGCGCGTATCTCTAGTTCGGGAAGTTCGGCTTGACGTGTCATTACCTCACGGATCAACTGATGTTTGTCCTTGAGCTGTTGTGAATAAGCAACATGCTGAAGTGTACAGCCTCCGCAGCTCCCAAAATATCGGCAGCGTGGCGTAGTCCGATTTGGGGAGGATTCAAGTACGGACAGGAGACATGCTTCTGCAAACTTCCGACGTCGTTTTAGAACTTGTACCTTGACGCGCTCCCCTGCCAATGTGTGGGGTACAAAAACAACCTGGCCGTTGTGGTGAGCTAAGCATTTGCCCCGATCGGCTATTTTTTCCATCACCAGCTCCAATACATCTCCGCGCCGCAGTTTGCGTTTTTCGGCTGGAGTCTCTCCGCTTCGTTGATCAGAAGGCATGGCCAAGTCGAAAATGGGCTACCGAGTTGTTCAGGCCCGTGGGAAGAAATCCTGCTTCCGGTGTTGCAGGATCGTAGACACGAACCGCCAGATCCAGTCTTGCAACCAGGTAAGCCCACGAAATCCGTAGCCCCATACCCCCACCAACCCCTGTTTCTCTGAATAGGTTCTGAAGGACAAAACGTCCAGTTGGGCTGTCGGGTGTAGTTTTAGTGAAGCCGGGGTTACGCCATCCGAACCAGACATTGCCTGCATCAGCGAACGTCGTCAATATCCAATCTGCTCCCAGACGGTCTCGAGTCACTGTTTGTCGTAATTCCAGGCTGGTTTCCAGTTTGATATCTCCCCCTAACAGGCTGGTTTCGGTCCTGCTATTATCTCTTTGTCTGAAGCTGGCGGCCCCCGGCCCTAATTGTCGGAGCCTCCACCCTCGCACACTCGAAGCACCCCCGCTATAGAAACGGCGATCAAACGGCACTACACTGGCTTTTCCGATAGGATGAGCTAAGCCGCCAACAAATTTCATGGCAAGTACGGTTCGATTGCCCAAGCGATAGTATCGCCGGAAATTACCCACGAATCGCACATACTGGCGGTAAATGACCTCGGTATTACTGTCTGCAAAAGAAAAAAGGCGGAGGTGTTGTTCTTGAATATTTGGAGTAAATACGTATCGATCCAGGAAATAAGGCAACGTACCGCCTAGCTCAACGGCAGCTTCGTAACTGTATCCTCTGTCTCTGCGCAGCAGGTTCACGTTCTCCGAACGCAAAGTGTATCTGATCGCGTTGTTAATTTGGGGTTGGGTATAGTCCTCAAGAATTTGTGCACGCTGTACTGGGTCAATAATTTGCGGAATTCCTCCAGCGTCCAGCACACGATCCAGGAACCGCAATTGAAAGCCATTCAATGTGTCTGGTTGGCTTAAGCTCAGGTCCATCAGGTCTATGATTGAAGTGACATTCTGATTGTGCTGCAACTCCAACCGAATACGTGCTGATGCACGCCCGCGTATGATTAAGCTTAGGTCTTTGCGGCGGGCTGTGAGGTAACTGAAAGTGAATCGGGTTCTGGTCTGATATAAATTAAGAGAGGAATCCAGCCGTCGGAATGGAAATACCAGGTACGGCAGGCTGACCGTGGTTGCAAATTCTACGGCGCTGGACGAAAAGAATGTCGTATCCACATCAGTTGCAACTGAACCAGTGGTGCTGATGCTAAGTACTTCCCCGTTGCCAAATATATTGGTATTCTCGTAGGTTACGCCCAGCCCGCTGCCGAACTCATTGCCTACGCCACCTAGAATCCCACTGCTTTGTCGAATGAAGGTAGAGAGCAGGAACTGGTGACGCGGTCGGGTGCGAACGGTGATGCGGTGGGGGAGTATCTGATTAGTTGGAGTCAGCGAAACGATATCAGTGAAGGAGAATACCCCTGTTGCTTCCAATCGTCGCTTAGTAGTCAGGATTTCCGATTGATTGTACCAGTTTCCCGGATGTACACTTAGCGTCCTTGTCAGGAGGCTGCTCTTGATACGTTTATCACCATCAATCCTGAATGTTACAAGTCGGGATGAATCGTTGGGCGTCCCGGTTTCGGCAAAGAGTGTGTCTGTGCGCAGGGGTATCGAATCTTCAGGTCCTTCCACCTCAAATTGCACGCTTCCATAGCGGAAGCGGTTACCGGTACTGACACGGAACTCAACGTCGAAGGAATCTTCTGCTACCGGGATTACAAGCGCCCTAATTGAATCGCGGGTAACGGCAGCGTAGCCCATGTCCCGCAATAGGTTCAGGATTCTGCGTCGTTCCTCAATCAACCGGGTCTCCGTAAACCGTTGCGGTATTGCATAATAGTTCAGGAGGGGTTGATTCACTTTTGGTGGCAGGACAGACGATTGCAGGAGTTGTTGCTGCTGTGCTGTGCTGAGTCGATGCAATCCTGCATAGGTCACCCGGCGGACGATTGTGGCAGGCCCCTGTGTGATATTGAATGTAATGAAACCATGATGGCCCTCCAAGTGCACCTGAGTTTCAATAGCTGTTTGGCGATAGCCGTGACGCTCAAAGAAAATCTGGAGCCGCTCTCGATCTGCCTCAAGCATAATTTCATCCAAGGGGGCAGGTGCTTCTCCCAAGTTCATCAATGCATTGCTTAGACGTGAGCCTAGTGTACCGGCTTCTCCAAGTCGATAGAGCCACAGCCACCAGTGCATGCCACGAAGCCCTAGAAGCTTTCGGTTGGGTACCGTTCGAATCTGACCTTGCAGCGTCTCGTGTGAGAAATCGGTGGCTCCAACAAAGCGCACCGCGTCTACGTGGGGCGCTTCAGTAGGCGATTGGGAGAAGGTGGCTGGTGGTATTAGCCCCGAGACCAGCACAAGGAGATAAAAATGCCACTTACTCGTCCTCGAAGTAGAAATCGTCGTCGGCCGTTGGGTAGTCCGGCCAAACTTCATCCATGCTTTCGTAAGGCTCCCCTTCGTCCTCCAATTCCTGAAGGTTTTCGGTTACTTCGAAGGGAGCTCCAGTGCGTTCGGCGTAGTCAATGAGCTCTTCCTGCGTGGCTGGCCAAGGAGCGTCTTCCAGATAGGAAGCCAATTCGAGTGTCCAGTATCCCATTTCAATTTTGCGTCGTTTATGGTCCGCGGTAATGTAGGGATATTATGCAATCGAGAGCAAATTTTGTTGCATCCCGGGACTATTGTGAAGATAGACTAATTTAGTCGAGTGATGGCAGGTGGCTTACCCTACTGTATTCTTCCAGTAGTTGCTGATAGTCTTGTGGTGACATCCCCAGCATAAAAAAGTCGCGGGGCCTGAGGGGGGAACCGTTTTTATCCCGTACCTCATAGTGAAGATGAGGGGCAGCACTCAAACCGGAGTTACCACTTAGCCCAATTTGTTCTCCGCGAACAACTTTTGCACCTCGGGGAATACGAGGCTCCGAATTCAGGTGCGCATAAAGTGTCTTATACCCTGCTTTCGGGTGGCTGAGAACGATATAGTGACCGTATCCTCGAGCCTCGTATCCAATTCCTTCAACCACCCCACTTGCTGTGGCATAGATTGGCGTGTTTTTGGGCACAACGATGTCCACGCCGTTGTGCTGTCGCTTGTACCGCAGGATTGGATGTAGTCGAAGTCCCTGAAATGACGAAATTCGCCCTACGGTTGTTGGCATGATTGACGGAGTTTGTTCCCATATTTCGGGCCTACTATCGGCCGTCCCCTTCAAGTATTCAAAGCTGGCAGACTGCAGCTTGATTCGCCGTTCTAGTTCGTCCAGTTTTTCAGCATTCTTGCGAAGAAGCTCGGCCGCCGATTCACTGAGTCCATCAAAACGACTGTACGAATCCGTACCACCAACGCCGACTCGGGATATATCTTCCGGTATCGGATCTGCCCCTAGGATCACCCGGTACAATTCTTTGTCTTGGTCTGAGATATCAGAGAGCTGATCTGAGAGATTGGAGACCTCTTGCTGGTACCCTGAAAATTGCTCCCGCAATGTCTGATTTTCAGCGGCCAACTGTCTGTCCCGGAAGGAAGTTGAAAGTACAATAGTAGACAACACGGCAGCCGCAAGCAGAAAAACACATAGGCCAACGAAGACCGGCAGGCTCAGGCGCGGTCTTGTGGCTACAAATTCAAGCTTGTTTGGGTCAAAATGGTATCTCTGTAAGCCCATACTCTAGAACTGTATCAGTTGGTGTGACTTGGGATCATATACGCGTCAAGCAGTTCAGCCCTACCCAAGGTAACAATAAATACCCAAAAAAATCATGCGTGCGATGTAACATGACACGGAGCGATCTGATTTGTGGCCTTGTGAGGAGCTGACTTGTACCCCTCAGGACATTCCAACCTCATGGTACTTCAATAGTATCGAGGATGTTCTGTACGATTGTTTCGGCCTCCATTTCTTCGGCTTCTGCTTCGTAGGTCACGGTAACGCGGTGTCTCAGCACATCCATGGCTATTGACCGCACATCTTCTGGGGTCACGTAAGCACGATGTGCGAGGAATGCGTGAGCGCGTGCAGCCAGGTTTAGGTTGATCGTTGCTCGAGGAGAAGCACCATAGTCAATTAAGGGTACCAGATTAGGCAGCTTAAAGCTGGCAGGATCGCGCGTAGCCAGCACTAGGTCCACGATGTAGTGTTCAACACGCTCATCCATATAGAGCTCGTTCAGAACCAGACGTGCGGATAAAATTTTATCGGGCTGCACGACCGTTCGAACCTCGGTGCTTGCTTCGGTACGTGCCATACGGCGCATGATTTGCAATTCTTCCGTTCTGGACGGGTAGTCAACCTTGATTTTCAGCATGAAGCGATCAACCTGCGCTTCGGGCAAAGGATAAGTCCCTTCCTGCTCGATCGGATTCTGTGTTGCAAGCACGAGGAATGGCTCCTCGAGTGGAAACGTTGTGTCGCCAATCGTGATTTGACGCTCCTGCATACTTTCAAGTAGCGCACTTTGCACCTTGGCCGGTGAGCGGTTAATCTCGTCCGCGAGTACGACGTTCGCAAACAGCGGGCCTTTCTTGATCGAAAAGCTCCCCTTCTGTTGGTTATAAATCAGTGTGCCCAGCAAGTCCGCAGGAAGCAGATCGGGTGTGAACTGAATGCGTTGAAAATTCCCGCCAATTGCTCGTGCCAAAGAGCTTACGGTCAGTGTTTTTGCCAGTCCGGGAACGCCCTCCAGCAGTACATGTCCCGAAGCCAGTAATCCGATCAGTAAACGTTCGACCATATAGTTTTGGCCGACAAGGACGCGTCCAATTTCTGTGCGTAGGTCGTCTACAAAAGCACTTTCTATGCGAATACGTTCGCTAACTTGATCAAGGTCAAAATCAGCCATGGGCTAGATAGTCAATACACCGCGCGCAATTACGCAATCGTCACGTTCATGTTCATCTAAGGGTCGTTCCGGGCACAATTGGGTGACCATTCAGGAAGTCTTGTACCCCAAGTACACGTTGACCGGGTGCTTGTAGGCGTGTAATGGCAACCGCCTCTGTTTTACAGGCTACCACCAGGCAGCCGTTTGAGTTCAGTACGGTTCCTGGTTTCCCTGTTCTATGGGCTACTTCAGTTCCCAGAATCTTCAGTGTAGTGGACTTCCAAAGAGTCCAGGCACCGGGGTAGGGGGCAAGCCCCCGGCAATGATTATGGACAGCTTCGGCCGGCTGCTCCCAAGGGATACGGCAGTCATTACGAAAAATTTTTGGAGCGGCAGTAGCCTGTACATCATCCTGCACACGTGTTTGAGCACGCCCGCCAGCTATGCGCCGGGTAGTTTCCAGAACAGCGTGTGCCCCGAGTCGTGCAAGTCGATCATGCAGATCTCCTGCAGTTTCATGTGGAAGAATAGCGGTTGGCCACTGTAAGATGACATTGCCGGTATCTACCTTTTCTCTGAGATAAAAGGTTGTCACACCGGTTTGTGTTGCTCCTGTCATAAGTGCTCTGTTAATTGGAGCAGCACCGCGAAATTTCGGTAACAGGGAAGCATGCAGGTTGAACGCACCGAGCCGGGCGCGTGTGAATACTGTGCGGGGGAGAATCCGGAAGGCAACCACAACCTGCAAATCACAATCGAGGGTGCCAATTGCGGACGCAAACGCCGGATCCTTGACCGAGCCCGGCTGAAGGATAGTTCTGATATCCAGTCGTTGTGCAGCCTGCGTGATTGCCGTTGGTTGCAGCTTTCGACCGCGTCCCCGTCGGCGATCCGGTCCGGTAACCACGGCCACAGGCTTATATCCTCCTTCAACCAGAGCTTCCAGCGAGGGGATCGCAAATTCTGGAGTCCCCATAAACACAATCCGCATTTCAATCTAGCCGTGTGCGTTCATCCCAGACTGGCAGCACGAGCTCATAATCTCCAAATCCGGTTTCGTCTACGAACATGTATTGTCTCCCAATCCGGAAGAAATACCAGACCTCCCACGGTTTATTGTTGTAACTGAAGGTTTGGTGCTCCACTTCGTCAGGATGACCGTGAAGGATAAAAACATGTCCACGATCCGATTGCCATCCGGATATCTGCTGCCCAAAATTCTGATTGGCGTAGTCAACACGATAGTAATGTTCTTCCATAGCCTCATTGCGAAGTGTTCCCGGAGTTGGATCCCGCTTTTTCCAGAAGGAATCAAAGAGTGATTTGCGCTCGGATTGTGTTTCAGCGCGTCGGAATTCACGAAGCTCTCGATTGCGGGCAATATAAGTCAATTGCTCAATGGCTTCCTCCAGGTTGTTCAGGTAGGTGTTTATACCGTCCCAGCGTACGCTGAGGGTATGGGATGCTCGGTCTAACAAGCCTCCGTCCAAACTGCGCAGTGTGACCACAAGGTTATATTGACCAAATTCCAGATCACTGGCGGGGATTCTTGTGATCTGTTGATGGCGTCCAGCACCTACACTAAGTGTGTCGGACCATCGATGTGGTCTGCCGAACCGCAGAGTTCCGTCTTGTTGGATCAGCTCCTGTGTAACCAATAAAGTCTGTGCATTCAGCGTGTACACTTCATAGTATGCCTGTAGATCGCCAGCACTGACATCCGGTGAGATGCGTGGGACAATAGACCGACGTTCGGGGTCGTACCCGGCAAGCAATACGACATCACTCAGTGCGATGGCTTGGGAAAAATCACGTTGTTCTGCAGTGATTTCCTGAAAGAAGGTCTTTGATGATGTAAGATCTGTAAGCGTAATGGACAGGAGGTATCGTCCAGGGGCCAGTGCTACCGAATGTGTGGATAGATCACTTGCCTCCTCGGCAACCGTGTTTGCGTGCATCTGAACAGTTACGGTTTGCTCCCAAATGGGGGATGCGGTTACACTTTGTGGGCGCCCTCTTGAGTCCAGCCTGGATATTTCGGCTTCCACATTATAGCGTGCGATGAATCCGCTTGGGCTGGTCTCGAATTGGAGGCTTGTGTACGGAATTTCGGTGTACACATCTAGATGCCCCGCATTGGTATCCCCCTTGATGCTCACAACACGTACCTGTAGTTCATCGTCGAGGGTTTGTGCCTGTAGAAGGGAAGTGAGCGGGAGTGCAGCAATAAGGAGGAGTGTCAGAGAATACTTCATGCTATGGATAAGGCTTTTACGAAACGCTGGCGGTCAAAGATTTGCAAATCTTCTAAACTCTCTCCAACGCCAATATATTTCACGGGCACCTTGAACTCGTTAGAAATGCCGATAATGATGCCCCCTTTGGCAGATCCATCCAACTTGGTTACGACTAAACCGGTTACGTCTACGCTGCGTGTGAATTCCTCGGCCTGTCGAAGTGCGTTTTGGCCGATGGTGGCATCCAGTATCAAGAGCACCTCATGAGGTGCGTCCATGACCTGGCGGGCCATGACACGTTTTATCTTCGAGAGTTCATTCATCAGTCCTGTTTTGGTGTGCAGGCGCCCGGCAGTGTCAATGATGGCAATGTCTGCAGAGCGTCGAACGGCTGACTGGACAGTGTCAAAGGCAACAGCAGCAGGATCTGCGCCGTGTTGCTGTTTTACAATATCTACACCGGCCCGTTTAGCCCATGTCTCGAGTTGCTCAATGGCCGCGGCGCGGAAGGTATCTCCGGCGCCGATGAGTACGCTACGCCCTGCCTGCGCATAGCGCCATGCAAGCTTTCCAATGGTGGTGGTCTTGCCCACACCGTTGACACCTACCACCAGAATGACGTGGGGGAGGTTATTGAGTGGCGCGTCAAAGTCCGCCGGTCGTGAAGGCGTGTTTTCTTCGAGAAGCTGCGCGACCTCGTCGTTAATCAACGTCTGCAATTCCTCGGATGAGAGGTATCGATCCCGCGCGGTCCTCTTCTTAATTCGCTCGATGATATCGAGGGTAGTTTTGATTCCCACGTCACTGGTCACCAAAACTTCCTCAATGTCATCCAACAGGGCCTCATCAATTGTGCGTTTCCCCTTTACCAGGCGCCCAATCTTGCCAAAGATACCCTCCCGGGTCTTTTTAAGCCCTGACTCCAGGCGATCCTGATCCTCGGCCTGACGACGTCTAAAAAGTTTCATTTGGTTACGCCGAATTGTTGTGCATAGACGCAAGCCGTGACGAGTAAATCAGAAGCGAAAATCCTAAGAGTCCGACGGTTACCCAGATGCAAATATCCATGACCATCTGGTCAGCTCTCATAAGACCCATGAAAAATGTTATTGCGATTGCGGTAACCGCAAGTTTGCCCGGAAAATTGCTCATCTGGATACGTCCGGAATAGCGTGCTAAGGCAATCTCTCCCACTACGATCAACAAATCACGCAACAGCACAACACCTATGAACCACAGGGGTATCAAATCATTCAAGACAAGCGCTATGCCTACCAGAGCGGCGGAAATCTTATCTGCTGCTGGATCCAGTATTTTTCCCCATTCGGACACTGTGTTCGTACGTCGGGCAACCTGACCATCCAGCCAGTCAGTAAGTACGGCTGTCGTAAGCAAGGCTAAACTCCAGTTGACCGGTCCGTCTCTGAGTATAATGACAGCAGCCGCGGCCGAAAATAGGACGCGTGAAATGCTAAGTATGTTGGCAAACGTCCAGAAGGCGCCCAGCATCAATATCAAGCACGTTGCAGATTAGCGTTGTCTAGTACGAAAGCAACCCCAAAAGGTACCATAGGGCGTTACCAAGTCGCAAAACTTATTATTATCCGATCAAGTAACTTGAGGGTTAAATTTTTCAGTTATGATGGCGAATGATCTGACGGCGAGATCGTCTCGAACACTTTGGATAGATGCCTTGTCTCCAGACAGGGCTTCTGTACTCGTCCAAATATTGGCGATCAGCTCCTTCGCGATAGCTACGGCACTTGGCGCCCAAGTGCGGATATATCTCTGGGAAGTTCCAATCACGCTGCAGACACTTTTTGTGTATGGAAGCGGATTGGTACTCGGAGCCCGTAATGGTCTCTTATCCATGCTGCTGTATTTGGTCTTGGGAATGTTATTGCCAGTGTATGCCGGAAGTGGTCATGGATTAGCTTATCTGATGACGGCGGCCAGCGCGGGCTACCTGCTTGGAATGCCTTTATCCGCGTACGTGATTGGTTTATTGGGGAAACGTGCCAAAAGCTCATTGGGAGATGCAGTTGCCGTATTTGCAGGATCGGTGGTGCTGTTCATATGTGGAGTTGTTTGGCTGCATTTTGCGGCTGCTCATACCACGTGGTGGTATTCGATAGAGGTTGGCTGGCTTCGATTTGTCGGTTTTGATTTAGCAAAGGTGCTGATTGTCACTCTTGCCTATTGTGGTCTGCGGAGTTGGAGCCGATAACTGGACGCATGCGTCGCGTGTTTCTCATCGCGTTGTTTTGCGCAGTCTTTATCTGTTCAAGCGTTATAGCTCAGACCAGTATACTGTATGAGCCCGAAGTCCAGACGGAGGCAAAAGCCGGGCTGGAGGCATTGTACGATCTTCGCTTTGAGGAGGCGGAATCCCATTTTCAGAAGATCACTCAACGTTATGCGGATCACCCGATAGGCCCATTCTTGGAAGCCTTAACGTTGTGGTGGACAATTCTCCTGGATTTGACTGATACCTCGAATGATAAAGAATTCTTTGCGGCTATGGGAGAGGTCATCGACCGCAGTGAGGCACGTCTGGAGATAGATGCACGCGATTTTGATGCCATGTTCTTTAAGGGCATCGCGTTGGGGTTCAGGGGGCGCTTACGTTCGAATCGACGGGATTGGATACGAGCCGCGGCAGATGGTAAGCGGGCCATGGATTATGTGTTGGCAGTAGCTGCGGCGGACTCAACCAATGACGACTTTGTACTGGGGCGCGGGCTTTACCGCTATTATGCTGCATTGATTCCTGAGCGCTATCCGTTCATACGCCCCATTACCATGTTTCTTCCGCCGGGGGATCGAGAGGGCGGACTGGCGGAACTCAGACGCACGGCGACCGAGGGATACTATATGCAGACCGAGGCGATATATTTTCTGCTTCAGATTAATTATCTCTATGAAGGGAATTTCCAGGAATGCGTACGGCTGGTCAGATGGCTTCGTGAGAAGTATCCCGGCAATGCCTTCTTCCACGCACTGGAGGGGCGTATATATGCACACTGGTATCAGTGGCAGGCCGCCGAGACAGTTTTCACAGAAGTTCTGGAACTCTATACGGCCCAGGAGGTCGGCTATACACCTGCTATGGCTGAACAGGCACTATACTTCCTGGCGAGAGCTCGGATTCTAAGTGGAGATGAACGGGCTGCTTTGGCCAATCTGTTGTCGCTGGAGGCGTTAACTGCAAGACTGGACGAGGATGCCTACTTCAAGGTTATGGGGCGCTTATATCAGGGAATTGCGTACGACTTGCTGGGCGAACGGGAAAACGCAATTGCTCGATATGAGAGTGTGCTTGCAATGAAGCGCTGGGGTTCGAGTCATTCCAGTGCCCGTCGCTATCTGAGGAATCCCTATCCAGCGGTTGAATAACCCAACGAGCTAATTCTCATCAGCGGTCGGCCCATAGCTCTTTGGGAGCGGCACATCGTTTATGCGCAAGTACACTGAGAGTTGGGCCCGATGGTGAACAAGATGGCTGATTCCGAGGTACCGGAGTACGTCCACTCTGGGTCGGGTAAAGAATATCTGAGGTCCATAGCTCAAAGTCCAAGGTTCTGCCAGTGAATCCACAGTTGTCCGATCAAAAACTTCACGCAATTGTTTTTCGTAAGCATCGTACTTAGCGATTAACTCCTCCTGTGTAGTGGCATCGCTCCTTGGCCAGGTTTTGGCCATGTCGAGGCCGTCCTCTTCCAGAATGAAAGCGCTAAACCAGAGAAGATCAACTGTATGGCAGGCCAACTGGCCCATGGTCCAGGATTTTTTGTGTGGACGCCAGTCAAAACAATCGTCAGGGACGCGTGAGAGCATCTCGCGCGTCACAACAAACTCGTGTTCCATGTCGCCAAAGGCGAGGTGGAGGGGATCAATGGACATTTTATTCGTGGATTAGGCAAACTTTCTCGGACGACTACACAAACTCTTATGGCCGCATTGGAGTTCGCTGGGCAAGGCGCCGCGGGGAAGGTTGTTGACCGGCAAGGGTACTTACATTAAAATTGAGTCCGAGAAACAGCCATCCCGGACAGTTATGCCCAGAACAAACATACGGCTATACACCTGCCATGGCTGAGCAGGCACCGTACTTCCTGGCGAGAGCCAGGATTCTAAGTGGAGGCGAACGGGCTGTTTTGGCCAATCTGTTGTCGCTGGAGGCGTTAACAGCAAGACTGGATGAGGATACCTACTTCAAGGTTATGGAGCGCTTATATCAGGGAATTGCGTACGACTTGCTGGGCGAGCAGGAAAACGCAATTGCTCGATATGAGAGTGTGCTCGCAATGAAGCGCTGGGGTTCGAGTCATTCCAGTGCCCGCCGCTATCTGAGGAATTCCTATCCAGCGGTTGAATAACCCAACGAGCTAATTCTCATCAGCGGTCGGCCCATAGCTCTTTGGGAGTGGCACATCGTTTATGCGCAAGTACACTGAGAGTTGGGCCCGATGGTGTACGAGATGGCTGATCCCGAAGCGCCGGAGTACGTCCGCTTTGGGTTCGGTAAAGAATATCTGAGGCCCATAGCTCAAAGTCCAAGGCTCTGCCAGTGTCTCTACAGTCGTCCGATCAAAAACTTCACGCAATTGCTTTTCTTTGGCTTCGTACTTGGCGATCAACTCCTCCTGTGTAGAGGCCTCGGTCCTTGGCCAGGTTTTGGCCATATCGATGCCGTCCTCTTCCAGAATGGTAACGCTCCACCAGAGAAGATCAACTATGTGGCAGGCCAACTGGCCCATGGTCCAGGATTTTTTGTGTGGACGCCAGTCAAAACAGTCGTCAGGGATGCGTGAGAGCATCTCGCGCGTCACACCAAACTCGTACTCCATGTCTCCAAAGGCGAGGTGGAGGGGATCAATGGACATATTGTTCGTGGATTAGGCAATTTTCTCGGACGGCAACACAAACTCTTATGGCGCATCAGGGTTCGCTGGGCAGGGTGCCGCGGGGCAGATATGTTGACCTGCAAGGGTTTTTACATTAAATTGAGTCCGAGAAACAGCCATCCCGGACAGTTATGCCCAAAACAAACATACTTGCAGTCCTGATCATCTTTTGTGCGTGTCAGAGTGCGCCAGTGGATCAGCCCGCGGAACAGGTCGCAGAGACCCAAGAGGTAACCCCGGAGTACTTTTTAGACACGGAAAACACGCACAACAAGTTCAGCCGATCAATCCCGCCCACGCTTACGGTGCCCTCTGGAGCTGTTGTGGAAGTGTATACCAAGGAAGCCTCGGATGGTCAATTTTCTCCCGAATCAACGGTCGAAGATGTGTTAACGCTTGATTTTGAACCGATTCACCCTTTGACCGGACCAGTGTATGTCGAGGGCGCTGAAGTGGGAGATGTGCTTGCGGTCACACTTCACAAAATTGAACTGGGTGAGTTTGGATGGAGTGCAGTCACGCCCGGTTTTGGGTTTCTGGCAGATGAATTCACGGAACCCTTCCTGCACACGTATACCTTTGAAGAGGGACAGACGTATGCTACGCTTCCCAGTGGAGCCCGGATAAAACTAGCTCCATTTCCCGGTGTGATGGGGGTTGCCCCTGCAACCGATTCCCTCTTGTCCACGATCCCGCCCCGTACGAATGGTGGCAATATGGATGATCCTCATCTGGTGGAGGGCACCACAGTTTATTTTCCAGTTCTGGTGGAGGGAGCGCTCTTTTCTATTGGGGACACTCACGCTGCGCAAGGTTTGGGTGAGGTCTGCGGTACAGCTATCGAAGCGCCGATGCGCATTGTTTACGAGGTTAATGTGGTAAAGGATAAACCATACCTCATAGAACCCCAGTATGAGACTGATTCATACTATGCCGTAACGGGTTTTGCAACGACCATTGATGAGGCTGCGAGGAAGGCCACACGGTACATGATTGATTACATGAGCTATGAGCACAGTTTGGATCGAACAGAAGCTTATGTGCTTGCCTCCCTTGCGGCAAACCTCCATATTGCCGAGACCGTGGATGTACCTCATATGCTGGTTACGATGCACTTGCCTAAATCTACTTTCTAGCTTAGGCGTATACCTCGCGTCCACCAATATATCTGCCGCATATGACACGCGCGAGTGTTTTATTTCTTGGTCTCTGTTTTCTGGTCTCCAGTGCTGCTGCCCAGGTGCAGCGGACCCCCATCGAAGCTGGTGATCTGCTCAAGATCCAGCAGTTGGGTAATGTGGTTGCGGCTCCCAGCGGCCGTTACATAGCCTATACTGTTCGATCTATTGTTCCGGATGAGGATGCTGACTATAGATACCAATCTCAGATATGGATCGTATCCGCGGGTGGATCAGAAACCCCGCAGCAATTGACGTATGGTGAAGCAGGTGCAACTTCGCCCATTTGGCATCCTGACGGTGATCGACTGTCGTTTTTGCGTTCGGTTGATGGCAAAGCGCAACTTTTTGAAATATCTATTTACGGTGGGGAGGCTAGGCAGCTATTCAGTTTTGAACACGGGGTCAGTGACCCACAGTGGTCACCGGATGGCCGATATGTACTCTTCTCTGTCTCATTGACCAGAAAAGAGGTCACCGAGCTTACTGGATCTGATCCTGTGTGGTCGGAAGAACGACCGGGAAGGCACTCTTGGGAGGAGCATACTGCTGATCCAGATCCAGACGGAGATCTGGAAAACATTCGAGCCTGGCTGAACAAGAATCGAGAAGAGGACAATCCGCGTCTACTGACAAGGCTTAACCTTCAGGGCGAACTGGACTTGTCTCCCGAACTTCGCTCACAGCATTACTTTGTTGCAGATTTGACAAAGAATGAGCCTGAGGTCAGGATGGTTACCTCGGGGCATTATGGCTTCAGTGGTGCGACCTGGCTTTTGGACAACCGCCAGATTGTTGTTAGTGGTTACCCGGAAACCACCCAACATCCCGACCATGAGCGGGACCGCGATCTCTATTTCATTGATGTGGAAACCAAACGTATACGGTTGTTGCTTGATATAGGGGGCTATCGACTAAGTGCTCCTACTATATCTCCCAACGGGCGGTTTGTGACATTTCAGGCCACCAGCCTTGATGATCCCGGATACGCGCAGACGGAAGTGGGGTATTTTTCAATTGATGGACGGAGTGCTCCAGAGATGCTGACACTGGATTTTGATCGCAGTGTACGGAATGTTCAGTGGTCGCATGATAACTGGTTTATTTACTTTACTGCACCGTCTGAAGGAGGGGTGCCGCTTTATCGTGCATCAGTCAATGATGGCCGACCAGCATTACCAACTCCCGAGCCGGTTGCAGATTCGTTGTTGGCTGACAGCTTGGAACAGCGTGCAAGGTCATTCTTCTATCGTGGGGAACTGGTTCACCGGGGATTGCCCGTAACACAGCTTACCGATAACGACAAGGGAGTCGGCAGCTATGATCTAACAACTGCCACGGCCTATATGGTGATGACGCAGGTGGTCAATCCGTCAGAGCTGTACACATCTCCGATGGATTTCGAGTCACCGAGAGTGATAACGAGACACAATTCGGAATGGCTCCGGGAGAAGGCATTGAGTTTTCCAATGGCTTATCGCCTCCGAAGGGATACCATTGAGGTGCAGTATTGGGTGATGCCGCCCACTTTCCAGGTTCCTGGGCAAACCTACCCGCTGATGGTTGCCATTCATGGCGGCCCCGCGTCAATGTGGGGCCCCGGCGAAGCCACCATGTGGCATGAGTTTCAGTTCATGGCCGCAAAGGGGTACGGGTTGGTCTATTCTAATCCTCGGGGATCTGGAGGATACGGACAGGCTTTTCGTCGGGGTAACTACCAGGATTGGGGCGTAGGGCCGGCCGAAGATGTCTTGGCTGCAGCCAGTGAGGTTGCGAGGCAGAGCCGATGGGTAAATAGTGACCGGCAGGTTGTTGCGGGGGGATCATACGCTGGATATCTAACGGCTTGGATCGTGTCCCAGGACAACCGTTTCAAAGCTGCGGTTACTCAGCGGGGGGTCTATGACTTATCCACGTTTTTCGGAGAGGGGAATGCATGGCGTCTTGTGCCGAATCATTTTGGCGGTTACCCTTGGGAAGCTGGTGTGCTCTTGCGAGCGAACTCTCCGATCACATTTGTAGATCAAATTCAAACCCCGCTACTCATAATGCACGCTGATAATGATCTTCGAACTGGCGTGATTCAAAGCGAGGTATTGTACAAGAGTCTGAAGGTGCTTGGCCGTCCGGTAGAGTACGTTCGATACCCGGATGCAGGGCATGATCTTTCGCGTACAGGCAACCCAAAACAGCGTATTGATCGACTTCTGCGCATCTGGGAGTTCGTGGAAAGGTACGCTGGAAGCGGATCTTAGTCAGGTGGTTGGCACAGAGATACGGAGGTTCCTTAAAGCACTGCGGTCATTGGACTTGCAGACGGTCGTGGTATTGACGCTTTCCGTGCTGCTTTTGGTTGCAACCTTCAAGTTCGGAAGCCGCGATTTTTTTCTGGGGCAGGTTGCTCCCCAAGGAACCAGACTACAGTCGTGGGCTTGGTGGTTTGTTGCCCAAGGCATTACAGGATTTGTGATCCCGGTACTTATTCTGGTCCTGGGGTTCCGGCGGAAGGCGGTGGCAATTGGTCTGGGGCTTGGTGACTGGAAGCTGGCAACAACGCTTTTTGCCCTTTATTTGCCTATCGTCATTGTTGGCACCTGGGTGCTTTCGGATGGACCACTCTTCCAGGCAGAATACCCTCATTACCGCGAGGCCGCAGAATCGTGGTCAGTTTTTGCCATTTATCATGCGCTCTTCCTTTTTTACTGGGTAGGTTGGGAATACTTATGGAGAGGGTTTATTCTGTTTGGAACAGCACATACGTTTGGATTGCATACCATATTTATCCAAGCAGTACCGTTTGCATTAATGCATCTACAGAAACCTACCAGTGAATTGGTACTCTCTCTTGTGGGAGGGATAGTTCTGGGTGCACTAGTCTGGCGCTGTCGTGCTTTCTGGATAGCTGTGCCGATACATTCAGCGCAAATGCTGGCTTTGGACTTTTGGTGCAGTCTGCGTATTCGTACCGGAGCAAGTGGTTTTGGGCTTGAGGCTTTACGCATAGCGTTCACAGGGATATAGCCAGGCAGGCCCTTGGAAGACAGCATGCAGGTTTAAATTGCCGCAGGCCCCCATGAGTACAACGCTGCTCCATGACGCTCCCAGAGATATGGGCTCCTGGGCGTAATAATCCCCTTACATTTGATCTTAGCAAAATCGCTACGCAAGCGAATAGTCAACTGGTTAACCAGTGTGCGCGTCGGCGCAAGGTAAGCGCCCCAGCCCTGTTCGTAATCAAACTGGTTCAGTGCCTGCAGGATACGGAACTCTGCAATAAACGTCTTTCCGCTGGATGTCGGCAGGCTCACAACCACCGATCGATGTCCCGATCCGAGCAACCCTTGCTCACGAAGCGTACGTCGCTGCGGAGGTAACATTTCGAACAGTGGAATCCTCCGCTCCCGCGACACTACAGAGTCGACAAAACGGGAGACGCGGCTATTGACAGCACGTGTCACAGTTCAAATGCTGTTGTCGACAAAGGTGCGTGCAGTGCGGGCCAACAGCCGTACGAAAACTTCTCGCTCCATGAGCTGACCTCGGATCGCCGCGGAAATCCCCCGATCAAACTGTGCATCAAGTTGTTCGCGGATGTCGTAGTGCCCATCCATCGATCCTTGGGACAAATAGGTACCCAGAACCTCGGCGGCCTTTGCGAGGTGATAGGCGAGAATAAGTTCCCATGCTGGCCCTGAGTCCTTGCGTGCCTCTGCAAGGGACAAAAATGAAGGTTCGTGTAACCGCTGCTCAGAGCGAAGTGTTGTTACGAGTTTCTGTACTTCATCAAGATCGCTACATCCCTTCTTGCGAAACAGACACAGCCATACCTTCAGAATGATCGCCCAAACGCGTTCGCCCCAATTCGGAGCGTCGATGGGAAGCTCCGGGATCCCCTGATCATCCAAAAGTCGACGGAAATCCGCGCCGCGGTCTCCTAGCACCCCGAAGCAGCCAAGTCTCACCAAGCCTTGTGCCACCTCCACAGGTGAACCCTCTGGCAGTACCAGTCGTCCAACCTGGAAGGCCTTGGCTGCGGCGCAACGAAGTTTCTCAGAGTCTTCCCACTCCAGCAGGGTGAATACATAAAGTTCGAGGCTGTTGCTTATAAATCGGAGTTGTTCGTCAGACACCTTGGTTACGGCATCAATCCCGAATGCACGAGTCACTCGTCGGCGTCCCGCTTCAGCTTCTGCATCGTCGATCTTGTCGACACCTATCGATTCGATGATCCAAGGATTGATACCCATAACATTACATCTGCAGAACTTCTGGCCACTTCGCAATCTGGACCGGCAAATACCAAGCGACAAGCTCAATCCTGCTAGTTATCGTTTTGTTGGACCATATAGTCAATGGCTAGGCCTGCCCTGCGCTTTGACTAGTGACTTGACAACGGCTTATATATTGTTTAACTTAGCAATATTCAAGCACAGTCACTTAGCAATATGCAAGCACAGTCACTTAGCAATATGCAAGCACAGTCAACGATACTTTCCGTTCTTCGTAATGCTCTTCCGTCCCTGTCGGCAACG
>MPNB01000056.1 GCA_002238805.1 Rhodothermaceae bacterium bin80
GTCAAAACCATCGGCAGAGGATACAGAAGATTTGAAAACTTCAGGGTTGCAATTCTCTTCTTCTGTGGAGGGCTTGAACTCTATCCACAATATTCGTGATAGAACCTCCAGAAAACAAACTGGCAACCCCAGCTCCGTAGGTATCCCCGCTTTGCCTTTGTCGATCCAGCACGTATGTGGCTCATGGATCGAAAATACCTTCTCCTGGCGGGGGATCGTCTCCTTTTTGATCAGTCGACGCCCAATTTGATCCATTTAACGCAGCGCATCGGCCAGATACTGCTCAATCTTGTCAGTGGCGATCTCACGCGCCTGCAACTTTTCTACGATCATCTCGGCCCGCGTAATAAGCTTTGTGCACAATTCCAGATAGGCCTCAACCTTGGCCTCATTACGCACCTTATTGAACGCCTTCTGTACTTTGTTAAACCAGTCCTTGCCCTTGTGCCAGCCCCTAACTTCGTGCGCCGCACAGGTGCGATGCAACGTGCGGAGCAGGCCGCGCATCGCGTCCAGAAGCAGGTTCACATCCATGGCCAGTGCACATGGGGCTTCGTTACCGCCGAATCCACACGACACTCCAGAGGGACCTCCGCTGCTACATTCAGTCGCGCATGTGCGCATTCGTGCATTCCACGACCGCCTCGTTGATCTCCAGTAAAGCCTCCTCGGTCAGCAGGCTAATATGATCAATCAGCGTCTGACGCTGATACCTCGTCCGATCACTAAAGTCCGCATGACCCAGCATCTGGCGTAAAGTCCGATGATGGTTCGCCAGATTAGTCAGACGATCAATATCACAGTTCAGGGTCGTCATTACCACGGCCAAAACAAAAATACGCCATAGATCCATGCCCGGACGACCGTGCAGATGATCGACCTCGGGTCGCACATACCTTTCGAGAATCTCAAAAATTTTTTCCCGAATTTTTGCGTCAACGTACAACGCCTGCAGCCCCATCAGCACTGTAGGAATGTCGTCCCGATCCTTGGGATCAAACTCAATATCGGCTATCGGAAGCTCCCATAGATCGTATTGCGAATCGTATGCCTTGCGCATAACAAATAGAAAATAAATGACTAGAGTAAAACTCTAATTTACGAAAAATCCCGGGAATAATGCCCAAATCATCCCCCAATTACCCAAATACAGCGCAACATTCGCCAGAACAATCCCCGGGGTAAGAGGACCTCAAACACCAAAATCAGGCCAAATAGGCCGAAATCTGTCAAAAATCCACAAAAACAACCTGAGATGACCAATATTTAATGTCCATGCAACACTACTTGGGACTAAGAAAACCACCGTACGCCATTTGGTAATCCCTAGTCAGGCAGTGCGAATGACAAGTAGGCATCCCCGGATTTTGTGCCCATTTTGCCTCCTCCTGCGGCAATAACTACGTACTGCCTTCCATTAACTTGGTAGGTAGCAGGTGTTGCATAGCCACCCGCGGGCAGCTGTGTCTCCCATAGTACAGCACCGGTTTCCTTGTCAAAGGCCCGAAAACGCTCATCCTTGCTGGCTGCAATAAAGAGCAGACCACCAGAGGTAACCACAGGTCCACCGTAATTTTCTGTGCCGGTTTGCGGGATGCCCTGGGCAGTCAATTCTGGGAATTCCCCAAGCGGCACGGACCAGTCAATCGTGCCGGTGTTCAGGTTTATCGCATTTAATGTTCCCCAAGGAGGTTTGACCGCCGGATATCCGTCCTGATCAAAAAATCTATTATATCCGGTATGCCCATATGGAGAGCCTGCAAAAAAAGTACTGAGCTCAGCATCGGTCTCTTCCAGTTCAATTGAGGTTTCCCCGTCCTCTCCAAAAAGAAAATCTACAATTGCGGATACCTCACTTGATTCCAGAAAACCAAAGGATGGCATAAAGCCAACGCCCCGGGCAATCTGTTCACCCACATCATCTTTCGTCATCCGGGATTCCAATCCGGTCAAAGCGGGCATATCACCGGTAGGGGAGCCCTCCAGTCCAGCACCGTGGCAACCTGCACAGTAGCGGGCATATAGGCCCTCTCCCGTAGTCGCTCCATCCGGGTTCAAAGGGACCATAGTGAGAATCCAGGCCATCTCGTTACTATTGACGTACAGTATGCCCGTGGTTGGATCATATCCAGCACCACCCCATTCAGCTCCCCCATCAAATCCCGGATAAATGATTGTTCCCTGTACGCTCGGTGGTACGAATTGACCGTCAGAACGAACTTGCCTGAGACGCTCCAGGACGTAGTCATGAGACTCCTGTGAGATATTTGTTACGTCCTCTTCATCGAACCTCTGACGTGCGAAGGGCGGAGGTTTTAGCGGAATCGGTTGAGTTGACCAAGCTTCTTCACCCTCCAGATCTGAGGGCGGGAATGGGCGTTCTTCCACCGGGAAAAGAGGATTTCCAGTATCCCGGTCAAGAAGAAATACATGTCCGCTTTTTGTGACCTGTGCTACTGCATCAATGCGGCGACCATCATGCACTACTGTGACAAGGTTAGGGGCAGCTGGCAGGTCACGATCCCAAATATCATGATGTACAGTCTGAAAGTGCCATTTACGTTCACCTGTCATGGCATCAAGCGCAAGTACAGAATTGGCAAACAAGTTTTCGCCAACGCGATTGCCTCCCCAAAAATCAAAGGCTGCCGATCCCGTGGGGAGAAAGACTGTTCCACGTTCTTCATCCAGGCTTAACCCGCTCCATGCATTGGCGCCTCCACTGTATAAATAGGCATTTGGCGGCCATGTATCATACCCAAATTCATCAGGGTGGGGGATTGTGTGAAAGATCCAGACAAGCTCTCCTGTGCGCACATCGTAAGCTCGGATGTGACCTGGCGCAGAGCGTATGCCCTCAGATAAAGACGTGCCTTGTATCAGTAGATGCTTGTAGATGATACCGGGTGTTCTGGCCGCTACGGATAAATCTGTAACGTCGCGATCCATACCTTCGCGCAAATTGACAGATCCTTCTTCTCCAAATGCGCCAATAGGTTTGCCGGTTGATGCATTCAATGCAAACAGCCTGGATCCTGCAGAATAAAGGATACGTGCCTCGTGCTGATCATCACCAGCCCAATAACTTACCCCCCGGTTTATCCCGCGCCCCTCAGCTACAGCTCCGGCCTCAAACGGATCAAAACGCCATATCTCCTGTCCTGTTGCTGCATCCAGGGCAATGGCCTTTAACCCTGGTGAAGTCGCATACAAAGTAGAGCCTATGATAATGGGATTACATTGCATCTGAGTACGGCCGGTACTATCCGCATCGCCAGAATTGTAGGTCCAGGCCAATGCTAGATCAGCCACATTACTTCGATTAATCTGATCAAGAGTACTATAATGGCTGCTCGTAGCATCACCGAGATAGACGGACCAATCGGTATATGGATCGCTGGTGCTTGTTGAGCTTTGGTCTGTTGTGCAGCTGCATAAAACAACAGCAATGAACAAGATAGTCTCGCGCCTCATTGATTCGACTTATTTGACTCAAGCATGTTAAGGTAGGTGTAATTAGCCGGTAACGCTGAATATCTATACAACCGTCAGGTTTAGTAGCTTCTTTATGTGTGGCTCAATTGCTTCTATTGAACCAAAAACAGCATGTGCGCCGGCATCATGCAGTGCATCGCATGAAAATGTTGTTGCTAACCCCAAAACGTGGCACCCTGCACGTAATGCACTGACTATCCCATACTTGGAGTCCTCAACAACGATGCATTCTTCAGGCCTCATTCCCAAGCGCTCAGCGCCAATCAAATATGGTTGTGGATGAGGCTTTGCTTCGGTAACATCTTCAACCGTTGTGACCGATGAGAAATAGGGGAAGAAATCAAATTTGGAGAATGCTCTTTCCTGGTCGGCACGAGTAGCAGAAGTAACCAGACCCAAGGGAATGTTCAAGTTATGTATTACTTGAACTAGCTTTGAGGCACCGGGCATGAGTTCAAGCTCTTCCGAAAGACTTGCAAAGGCGGCATGTTTGGCTTTTATAAGCGTATCGACCGTAGCTCGGCCCGTACCAAAATGCTTGGCAATATATGCGTACACGCGATCTTCTGTCCAACCCTTGAAAATAGGGGAGACCGATGTTGGCACTTCCAGATCAAATCGTCGGCAAACAATGTCTTGCGCCTTCTCATGCAATGGTTCGGAGTTAACAAGAACTCCGTCCATGTCGAACAGCACGGCAGCCAATGGTACAGTGATTTTGAATACCTCCTGGAATTATTTGGATATAATACCGCTGTTAAGCACGAGATAGGGATAACTGCTATTAATCGAGGCTCAGCACATCCCACACACTATTGGTTGCGCATGGGTTGAGCAGGTCAAAGAATGGCTCCTTTGGTTAGTAATTGGATACGCAACAAGAGCATGTCTGCTGTAATGTACAGAAGACTACCATCGCCTCCAAAAGCGCAGTTAGCAGTAGCCTGTGTCGTATTAATTGTACCAAGATGAACGCCCTCTGGACTGAGGATGAGTACACCCCCCGGCCCTGTTGCAAATAAATTGCCGCTCACATCTACTTTCAGACCATCGGGTAACCCAGGGAGCCCTTCCTCGACAAGGTCGGTTGCATCAAAAAACACACGACCGTTACTTATACCGCCGTCTGGTAAAACGTCGTAAGCCATCCAAATAGCACGCTCCGGATCTGAATTGGCAACATATAGCGTACTCTCGTCTGGTGAGAAAGCCAGTCCGTTTGCTCTGCTCATTGTCGACTCGAGGAGTTGGACAGTGCCATCTGGGCTAACACTGTATACGCCTTGAAAATCCAACTCTTTGGCCGGATCAGACATTCTGAACTCAAGTCCGTAGGGCGGGTCCGTGAAATACAACGTTCCGTTAGAATGATAGACCAAGTCATTGGGACTATTGTATCGTTTGCCGTCGTACTGCTCGGTGATCGTCTCATATACAGGTTGGGGCTCCAAAACAGATGTATCCAGTCGAGCAACTCGACGGTCACCATGTTGTGCGATGACCAGGTGGCCTTCAGAATCCAGCGTTAGCCCATTAGATCCAACCTCACCACCTCTTGCCTCAGTCCCCGTATAACCCGACGGTTCTAAAAATACATTGACCTCACTGCCTTCCATCCACTGATAGATTCTGTTAGTAGGTACATCTGAAAAGAGCAGGAACTCGCCGCTGTTAACCCAAACAGGACCTTCTGACCAATCAAAACCTTCCGCCAAAACCTCCAACTGTGCATCTACGGCAACCAACGAGGTTAGTACTTCATCTAGTACTTCAACCGTTCCGATCAATCTCTTGGAAGCCATGGTCTGGTCTGGGTCAGTGGGTGTTTCTTCTTGAGTTTCATCCGGGGGAGCCGTCTGACACATTGTCAAAAACAGCATAAGAACGACGGGGATATAGCGCATTTATAATCTGTTTATTTCCGGGAAATCAGATCGATGGAGATCAACCCTGGAGTTGCTCATTCTAATGGAGTTCTCCGCACCTTGTATTGCACTCTCGAGTTGGCCATTCAATATGGTCTGAGTCAGATGACCCAATAAGGAGTGGAATCCTGACTTTGCAATGGGAGAAAGTTAGGGGGTAACTCCCTTGGTCAACAACGGAATGCGTAGCAGAAAGCTGCCAGCCGTGATATACAGCATACTGCCGTCGTCCCCAAAAGCACAGTTGGCCGTGCGCTGGGTCGTATTGATCGTGCCAAGATGGACGCCCTCAGCGCTTAGGACCAGAACTCCTCCTGGACCCGTTGTAAATATATTGCCATCCAAGTCCACCTTTAAGCCATCATGTAATCCCTGCAATCCTTCTTCCGCGAGGTTGGTCCCGTCGAAAAAGACACGCCCGCTGTCCAACCCACCATCGGGTAAAACATCGTAAGCCATCAGGACGAGATGCTCTGGATCTGAATTTGCGACATAAAGAATGCTCTCATCTGGCGAGAAAGCTAATCCATTTGGTCGACTCATCCCCGCTTCGAGCAGTCTAACAGTACCCTCCGGCGTAACGCTGTATACACCTTGAAACTCCAGCTCTTTGTCTTGTCCGTAGGGCGGGTCCGTGAAATACAATGTTCCGTTAGAGTGATAAACCAGGTCGTTGGGGCTGTTGTATCGTTTACCTTCGTACAGATCGGTGATTGTATCGTACACGGGCTCGGGATCTGTCAGGGAGCCACTCAATCGCGCAATACGGCGATCACTGTGCTGTACCATAACCAAGCGACCTTCGGAATCCAGTGTAAGCCCATTAGATCCACCGATGCGCCCCTCTCTGGGCGGACCTGTATAGCCCGATGGCTCCAAGAATACCTCAGCTTCGCCCCCCTCCTTCCAGCGATAGATTCGATTAGTCCAGACGTCGGAAAAGAGTAAAAACTCACCATCTCTCACCCATACGGGCCCTTCCGACCACTCAAATCCTTCGGCCAGAACCTCTAATTGCGCATCTGGCTCTATCAGTGATGTCAAGGCTTCATCGTGCATCTCAACTGATCCAATCAGTTGTTGTCCAAAAGTAACAGGCGCCTGGCATATTGCCAAGCATAGCAAAAGAAAGAGTAGTCGATGCATTTAAATTCGCTAGGATATTTGTCTAATTTGATTTCGTTGAATCGCGTGGGGTCAGTAAAAATCCGAGAGAACCTGGAATACCCTGGTTGGCCTCATCTGCCAACTCTTCGGCCGTCCAAGCCTGATTTCTGTCACCGCCAGCCTCTCGTACAAGGCGAACTTCATCTTCGGTAACTCTCGAAGCATCATTATCCCATGCGCTCCGAATGTAGGTGAGTAGGGCAGCCACTTCCTGATCGTTCATGAAATTTTTCCAAGGCGGCATGGCACCGGTGTAAATCATGCCTCCGATGTCGTATTCTCCAACAGCACCATCCAATACGATTCGAATCAGTCGACCCTTATCCCCCGTAACCCAGTCAATCTCGTTCAGTGGAGGAAATACGCCTGAGATGCCATTACCATCGACTTGATGACAAGACATGCAACGACTGAGGTAGAGCTGTTCTCCATTTACTCCAGAAGAGCCCTGTGCTGCACTCTTTCCAATGATCAATCCGGAGCATAGAACCACTGCTCCGAAAACACGAATTGTCTTTTCGAGATTCATGAACACAGTATAGTGTGAGCGCTATTCAATTTTCCAATCCCATCCCATCACGCTGGAAGCACCATGAATATCCGTGACCTTTAACACGATGTGGTACTCACCAGGAGAATCATACTCATGCGAGACATTTTGTGCCTTTGCTTCATTGCCATCTCCGAAGTTCCAGTGGTATTCCAGGATATCTCCATCAGGATCAATGATGCCCATTCCGTCGAAATAAAGCAGTCTTGTCTGGTTCGCATCTATCTTTATTTCTGCTTTACCAAGCGGAGCACGATTCTTTTCAATCCAGCGGTAACGCGTCACCTTTGAATCCGGTCCAGCATCCCAGAAGCCATCAAATTCCGCCACGTATATGCTTCCATCCGGTCCCAATTCCATGGAGATGGGGGCAGTACCCCGAAGTATATCGAACGTTTTAATGTTGGTCAAACGCTTGGCCGGTATCTGAATATTTGGAACATCAATGCGCACATCCTCTTCCTGATCACTCTCGAATGTTCCATCGACGAGTTCTCCATATTTAATCCAGCGCCTTGCCCAATCGAACACAAATATTTTATTTTGCAAATTTTCACCAAAGGCATATTGACCAGTGGAACGGTAGATCGGTCCAACGGTAGCTGAACGTCCACCGTGTTCATAGGTGTACTCCCAGAAGGGCGGCACAAAATCAGGTATCAATTCTGGCGTCCACTCATTGTAGAAGAGCTTGCCAAGTGTACGTGGCCACCCGAAATTTTCCCCTCCATTGGTAGAAATATTGTACTCATCATAATCAAAGGAAGCATCCGGCCCTACCACACCAATGTAGAGCGCACCGGTTTCACTGTCTACTTTGAAGCGATAAGGGTTCCGCAAGCCATATGCATAAATCTCCCAGCGTACGCCTGGCTTGCCGTAAAAAGGATTGTCCTGTGGAATCGTCCCATTCCTGTTAATCCTTAAAATCTTGCCGCGCAAATCCTGCAGATTCTGTGCGGATCGCTCAGAATCAACCAGGCGTGCCCAATGATAATCGTTAAGTGCATGTGTATCAATGAATGCAGCTAACTGATCCTCTGACATCTTCCATCCAGGACGCACCTCAGACATACCGGTATCCCCGGTTGAGAGATAAAGCGTAGAATCAGGCCCCCATTCGAGGTCGCCCCCTTGATGGCAGCATTGTGGCTCTGTCGGTACACGCAGAAGAACATGCTCTGACCCAAGATCTATTTTCCCGTCCTCATAGGTAAATCGCGAGAGGGTGTTGATGAAGGTATGCGGTTCCGCATAGTACATATAGATATACGGTGATCCTTCGTGAAAATCAGGGTCCACTTCAATTCCGTACAATCCGTGTTCTACGTTTGTCGGATCTGTCGTTTGTAAATGGGCAATCTGCCTTACCTCGCCACTTTGTGCATCATAATGGTGCACTTTGCCTCGGAGCTCTGCAATCCATACATCCCCTTGCTCATCTACGGCAATATCATCTGGCCAAACATTGTCGGCGATGACCTCCTTAACCCGATGCCCTGAAAAATTTGCTTCCGTACGCCCCGCTGCCATACGCAGTCCCTGAACAATATGCTCCAGGAATGCGGGAGTTTTCCAAGTATCTGCAAAGTGTCCAAGTCCTGTGGCAAACACACGGCCACCATTATGCATGCGTATCCAGCTTATCGGATAGTCATTTCGCTCTTCGCCAGCAAATGCTTCAGTCAATTCGACAGTTTCAGTATCCAGGGATAAGAGAACTCTTGCATTCCAGCGAGGGTTGTCATCGAATACGTAAATCTCTTCATGCACCCACAGATCTTCTCCCAGATGGCGTGTAGCAGGCGTATTCGGATCTTCCACCAGAATGCGAACACTTTGTGTCCAGGGATGGCTATCAAACAAACCACCTCCAACCATTGCGCGGTATTCCGGCGAATTATAAAGCGCATCAAGCCCAGCGTGTGCTATCGCGATTCCTTTTCCTTGAGCCAGAAACGACAGGATGGCTTCAAGCTGTGCAGGATCAAGCGTTTCGCCTTCATGTTCTGGTTCACCTACTTGTCTGGATCCCTCGAAGGGCAGCTCACCAAAGTCACTCGCAAGTGCACCACGGATACTATCACCTTCAATAATCCCCGCGGCATAGAAGTCACCAAATTCTTCAATGTTAAAGTGAAACGTAATCGAATCTCCCGCAAACAGGAGATCATTAATAGGTAATGTCCCATCAGGAAAGGCGATCGTGCTTGAAGCGCCTCCCAGTGTTACTACAGCGCCCAGGGGAGCTTGGGGAGTAGTGATAGTAATGGTATAGTCGACTGGTGCAGGTTCGGTCGGCATACCTAAAAGTGGTACCTGCATTTCTCCCAGAGACATCAGTCCACTTAACGAATCACCGTCTATATCAAGCATGGCCGTTGCTATCCCCATGCCCCCGGTATCCCACATAAACGACAGAGAATCTGCATTTAACCGAACGCCGAACAAGTGCGCTGGATCAGGAAATATGTTGAACTTGACCATTCCGACGAGTGAGTCTGGAGCCTCGCTAATGGCAACCTTGCCCTGGATCTCGTTGTCCGGGACCATGAGCTTGAGATCGAAATTTGCCAGTGTGCCCTCAGCCATGGTTGCGGTCGGCTCCGGTTCCGGGGCTCCTTCGGGGCGCGGAATCCGAAGCGTCGAGTTTGCCAGGAACAGTACATCATAGTTATTGAGTATTTCCGGTTGCAGCATGCTGATATCCTCGGTCGTATCCACTTGGAGCTCTGTGGTCTGGTTTAATGCCATCATAACTTCCTTCTGAGCCTCAATTGCAGCACCGTGTCTAAAACCGTGGGTTGCTGTTAACATGAGCACCCGTATCGGCTCACGTGCGTCAGGTGTAGCCAAGAGTTCCGCCAAAGACTCGTAGGTGTCTTCTTCAATAGGGTGAATCCTTACGTTTCTGAAAGCCACACGTGAACCGTTGTCATGGTTCTGAAACCCGATATAACCTTCCCGTCCACGACTTCCCATGTAGTCATTGACCTTAACACCATTATGCCATACTTCGTACCGCTGTCCTGTTACGCGAATACGGAATTCATTCCATTCGCCTGCCGGAAGTGGGTTCGAGCGGAATGCCTTACTTATTGCAAAAATACTGCCGGTCTTATGGTCGGGGTCCCGGCTGTCGTCAATCTGGATTTCGTAGCCCTCGTCGACGGCTACCCAAGGATCATCGGTCTTTGGAAATCGAACGAACACCCCACTGTTTGCTGTTGTTTTGTTTGACTTCCATTCCAGTTCCAATTCAAAATCACGAAACGATTCTTCACTGTAATAGAAGAGGCCCATTCCGCCTTCGCTGATCATGGACCCATCGGGCTCCAATACAAACTGCCCCGGTCCGGCCTGATACCATCCCTCCAAAGATGAGCCATCAAAGAGTGTCTTCCACTGCGCCTGGGCGGGTAGTACACTCCCCAAAGGAATGAGGCCAAGGAGAATCCCCGCGCACGTTACATGTGTGACTCTGTTTATTACTTTGCTCATCGTCTTTTTTTAATTGATAATCCCCAAATATCCCGCATGTTGAATTGCTGTATCTATACCGCCCTCCATCATGATCGGCGTGACTGCACCATCGCCATTTTCATCTTTGCCTGACCTGCATTTTTCCAATAGTGCCGTCATAGCTTTCGCATGCTCCTGTGCAGTAGTAAGGTCGTCTCCGTACTCTGTTTTGAGGATATTGATTGCCTGGGCATGAACTTCACCCAACCAGCCGGTATCTGCAGCAGTATTCCAGAAGCGGGTAGGGGCGTCCCAGACATGCGTTAGATCAATTCGGGGTTGACGCTCACCCTTTGTCACGCCATCACTAAGGCGCATCCACCCGATAACATTGCTCAGGGAAGCGAGTACGTGATCTGCATGGGATTCTTCCTGACGGGGTAAAAGCATCTTTACGACAGCACGTCCTCGTCCCATGATGCCAAGCTGCCCAGGATCTGAGATCAACGGTTTATCGGAACCATGGCGCTCAACGTGTGCCTCGTCAAACTCAGTACCGTCGGTTTGCCATCTTGTTTTCCAACCATATGCCAGAGCAGCCCCAGTATTTGAGAGCAGACCCGAGGGTGCGCCCCAGATAGTCTCAAACACAGCATCAGCATGCATTTTTAGTTCCCGAACTGAAGCGGCCTGTTCGGCATTCTGACTGGCCGTATGAGCCTGCATGAGCAATTGGTCAATGTCCTGCAAATAAGCTCCTGCCTGATCCTGCGCCTGTACTAATGGAGAAAGTCCCATTATAATTGCACAGCATAACGCGCCCATTAATCGGGGCTCGTATCGAGAATTTATCTTTTTTAACATTCCTGTTGGCAGCTTCACCGCCGTTCGTAAAGTTCGGTAATATGAGTGGAATCAAGCTCGGTCAAGAAGACCCCTATTTTTTGCGTTACTGAATCCAGAAATAGCTTTCCCTTAGCCTTTGAAGCTGCCCGGGGATCACCAACTCCTGTATCTTCTGTAACTTCACTCCAGCGTCGCTCTGCCCAGGCCCAACCCTCGTTCAATCCGGTAATTGTCCAAGGACGTGCAGCACCTGAACCTGCCTGGTCAAGAGGGAGGACGAGTTCTGGGGCAATTTCTAGCATTAGGCTGGTTTCCAACTCTCCCGCATGGTCTCCGGGATCCTTAAAGTAAAGCTTTACATCAAGTACCTTAAACCAGTTAACCTCACAAATAAAAAGCCTTGGGTAATGAGAGCCAACCTCACGGATCATCTGTCGGAAATTGTTACCGCCATGTCCGTTCAGGACCACTAATTTCAGGATGTTCTGGCCTTCAAGTACACGTGCTATATCACCCAATAGCGCCTGCTGTGTACTGGGCATCATATTCATATCCAGCGTTATGTCAGACTGTCCTGTGTTGACGCCGTAAGGTATAGTTGGCAATGCTATGACACGAGCCCCCAGTTCCCACGCAACGGCGCAGGCATCAGCTGCAATTCGATCCAGTTGAATATTGTCGGTACCGTAGGGGAGGTGGGTGTTATGTGCTTCGATAGCTCCCCAAGGTAATACTGCCGTCCCGAAATCAGTCTCACTGACCGATTTCCAATTAGTCTCGGTAAGTACGTACGGTTGAATACCCACGTTATTCGGTCAAAATCAATATTAGGTCATACTCGTGATCAACGATTTGGATGGGGCTGGCGTAGTAAGGAATAATGAAGCGCCCCTTTTTATCCTGAGAGAGCTCGGTAGAGCTGAAGGTTAGTATGCCTCCATCATATGTGCCCTGAAAGGTATAATTCTGCATAATTCGACTGGAGGTGATGCTGCGTTCTATTTCGTAGCGACGTACTTCCTCAAAGGCTTGTCCAACATGCAGTGAGACGTTTGTTATCTCGAAGCTGCGTCGGATGCGGACGGTAGCAGGTGTGGTACCTTGTTGGGAGCCCTCTACAAAAATCCATGCACGTTTGGCTTCAATGGGACCAGGGCGTGTAGATGTTGTATCCTCGGGCGCCCGAGATGTAATGGTTACACCTAAGGGAGTCGTAATGCAGCCCCAAAGCAGCACTACCAACAAAACTGTAAGAATTGGGAGGTGCTTCATATGACTTGTAGGCGCAAAAGACTATAGAACTCAAGGTAGGCAATACTGCATTAAGTGTTCCCTCTAAGGGATAAGATGCTTACCCGAAGTAACTGGGGTAGGGGAGAAACAGTGATCATCCTGCCTCATGCCAACAGGTGCATTTGATGCTCAAACGCTTGACCTGCCTCTAGGGTCAGTCCAGAAATAGAATGCATTCCGCCAGATCAAAGAAGGTAACGGTTTCGCTGAATCCCAGGAACTCTTCGCGACCACGAAGGGGCTGACGCAGGGCTCTGCCCTTCGCCACCGCCGCGGGGTGATCGGCGACACGAACGGAGCCTCCCCTAACCAGCCCGTAACGTTCAAC
The DNA here is from genome assembly GCA_002238805.1 of Rhodothermaceae bacterium bin80. Classification (GTDB taxonomy): domain Bacteria; phylum Bacteroidota; class Rhodothermia; order Rhodothermales; family Bin80; genus Bin80. The sequence goes on from MPNB01000056.1 coordinate 13,067, forward strand.
GTTGCGTAGGCTGGCTTATGACCGGTAGTGGTCGAAGCCAGCACCACAGGGATGCAGGCCGATGGCGATTGCTCCGTCCGGGATGCCTTCTACAGGTCGCGCTTGCACATGCTCAGAAACGCGAGTCCGAGGAAAAGGGCACTGTAGACCAGCGCCGCAATAGCGAGCACCTCGACATCGAGGAACTCCCTAGGTTCGAGTCCACGTTCCATGCGTCTCGAGTTGACATCAGCCAATACCTCCGGGTAGTGGGCAAGATCGTTGCCGAGTTGATCGAGAATGTTGGACGGCAGATATTCAGCCGAGCGCCGCAGACCTCCGCCTGCTTGTGAGATCAGCCTACCGACCGCCTCCTCAACGATGAGATAGAGGAAGAGGGCGCCCAGCGCGAGTCCCGAGGAACGGATGAGCACAGAGAGCATCAGACCAGCACTCCCGACGAGCAGCAGGCTCAAGGCGAGACTGCCCAGATAGCTGAGGTCCGTCGGCCGCAGGATGCCGGGGCCGCCTTCGCTCGGGCTGAACAGCGTTCCACCAACGCCGACGAGCATCGCTATTGCGATGAAGAACGAGATGAGCCCGGCGAGCAACATGACCTTTCCCACATAGAACCTCTCCTTGCTGAGCCCGTCGATCACGTTCTGGCGCGCCGTGCGCCAAGTGAACTCGGGTGCTACAAGCAGGATCATTAGCACGCCGACGAAAAACGGTCCCAGCCCGGCCGCGGCGCCCAAGATGTCCGGCCAGCTCTCCGGAAGGGCATAGGATAGGTTCGGATTCTTGTGGACGTTGCGGATCCTTTCGACTGCGGGAATCGCAATGAAGACGGCAAATGCGCCCACGGCCACCCAGAAGGATCGCCGCTTGACCGCTTTGAGCCACTCGATCCGCAGAAGCACGCCTAGCATCATCCAGACGCGATCTCCGCCATCGAATCCACCGCACCCTGTGTGAGATCAATGAAGACCTCCTCCAAGCTCAGCCGATAGGGCGCCAGATAGGTCAGATAGATCCCCTGTCCCGCCAGATAGCGTGTCACACTGGCCACATCGTCTGCATTCAGCGCAGCGACGATGCCTTCGTCGGTTCGACGCACTGAAGTCGTCTCCGGGTAGGCCCGTATCGCGCCCGCGAGGGCCTCGGGGTCCTCCGCGCGTAACAACATTGCACCTCCTTCGCCCACCACCTCTGCCACCGCACCGCATGCAACGATCCGCCCTTGGCGGATGATCGAGACATGGGAACAGGTGCGCTCGACTTCCGTGAGCAGGTGGCTCGACAGAAAGATTGTCTTGCCGCGGTTGGCCAGGACACGGATGACCTCGCGGATCTCCCGGATCCCCTGTGGGTCGAGCCCGTTGGCAGGCTCGTCGAGGATGATCAGTTCGGGATCATTCAACATGGTAGCCGCGAGCGCCAGCCGCTGCTTCATCCCAAGAGAATAGGTCTTGAAGCGGTGCTTCGCGCGATCGGACAAGCCGACGAGTTCTAGGCACTCATCGATGCGGGGGCGACCCACCCCCTTCACCGCGGCAGCGACGCACAGGTTGTCGCGACCGCTCATGTACGGGTAGAAGTTGGGCGTCTCAAGCGTGGCACCGAGGCGGGCACGAGCGACCATGAGGCCCTTGGGGTCGGAAGCGCCGAACAGGTTGAAGCTGCCGCTCGTTGGCTTGATGGTTCCCACTAGCATCCCAATAGTGGTCGTCTTGCCGCTTCCGTTGGGACCGAGGAAACCGAATACTTGCCCCTCTTCGACGGCAAAGGAAATCCGGTCCACGGCCAGCACTGACTTTGCGCCGCTGGTCCCGTAGCGCTTAGTCAGGTTGGAGGTCTGGATTGCGTGCATGTCTGGCCCGTGTGGTCCGTGCTTGCTACGTTAACGGTCTACACAGTTGCGGCGGCCGATGTTTCGTTCCCGGAAAGACAACCTCTGCTGTTCAGTCATGCCCGCCTCATCATCAAGACGAACCTCGAAACCGGGCGCGCATCAAGCTAGATTGAACGAGAAATACTTTGTTCCAACCGGTTCGCCGGATCTGAATTTCAGCCAAGCAATTCTTCCATAGGCTCAGGAGATCATGATTCGTTAGATTGGTGAGCGATCCGTGGGAAAGTCCTGCGGTGTGGTAACGGCGAGGAGGGTCAGCAAGGGATGTGTGAACTTGGAGGTTCTTCGGCCTCTCCCAGTCAGCATCGACGCTCCAACCGGCAATGGTACAGCCTCCATCAAGAAACTGTCTCAGATCTCCAAATGCAAAACAACCGGATATATCTTCCCATTCCTCAGGGGATTCATCCTTGGCAGAGACGGGCGATTGACGGGATGTCGCTGGAATTGCCCCGGACAGCTGGGCAGAAGTCACACACCTTTCCATTCATGGTACGGGCGCAATTTCTCCGCCAATGCTGCCCACGACGGGGAATGTGCAGCTGGTGTACTGCATTGTGGATGAAAGGATGCTAAGGTGTCTGCCCCCAATAGATTGCCACTACCGCGCGTAAGAGCTGTTCGTCGGGATATCTCGAGAGAAGCGCTGGGCAAACTGAAGATTCTGCTCAAAGAAGGGTGCGGAGATGCGGGGGTAGCCGAGGAACTCAACCAGCGTGGACATCGTGACAGCCTGGGTGAAAAGTTAAATGTAAAGTACCCCGGGAAATTCGTCGACGGAATAATTTTCCGGGCGGACTCCAGCAATAATGTAACAATTTGTACACGCAGGGATACAAAATCCACAGAGAACTTGCCGCCGAACTCAACATTCCGTGGGCGTTGTAAGCCGATTTTCTCAGGAAGCCAGAGGGGACAAATACTGCATGCTCTCTGGGAGAAAACGCTCGAATGTAATGTATCGAATCACACCCGAAAACCAAACCAAACACACGGTGTCGTCATGAATCCCACAGTTCGCATTCTGCCCCCAAAGACCAAACAACGTCGTTCTGCGCACGCCGCGAACGACGTGAGGATATGCGAGTGATGATCCCTGAACTCAAGTTGTGGTCAGTAGATGGATCGAGCGGGGCCGAGCCCATTCTGCAGCTCTCGCAGATGCCCAGCGAATGGGAGTTCGAGAATATTCTAGTCTCCAATCTGGAAATGCTTGAACCTGGGCTACAACTGATCGGGCGGCAGACACGGATCGCCGGAGGATGGTTGGACCTGCTCGCGGTTGACAGCGACGGACGCTTGGTAGTCTACGAATTGAAGCGCGGTAACCTCACGCGGGACGCCGTGACGCAGATCCTGGACTACGCTTCGGCTCTGGATGCCATGACCAGACCCGAATTGGCCGAGCACATCTTGGATCGCTCAGGTGACGCGGGAATTCAGCGAATCGAGGACTTCGAGCAGTGGTACACCGACAAGCACGGGGGCGACGATCTGTCTCGGTTGCTACCGCCACGGATGGTCCTGATCGGTCTCGGCGTTGATGAAGCCGCTGAACGAATGGCGCGATTCGTATCAGCAGGGGCGGTTGATCTCTCGGTCATCACCTTCCACGGGTTCCGCCGGGATGACGAGACCTTGCTGGCGCGACAGATGGAGGTGATTCCCGGTGGTGGACGCCGGACAGATCGTCGTGCCCCAACCACGGCTGAGCGTCGCCGGACCTTGCGGAACTACTTGGAAGAGCATGGCTACGAAGACCTCTTTGACCATGTGTGTAGCGACATCCGGAAGCATCTGCCACAGCAGGGAATTTGGGAACAACCAGGCAGCAAGGGGATCGGCTTTCAGCTTACAGAACCCGATGATTCGAAGAGTTGGAAGACCTATTTCGGCGTGCAGGCCGGTTACGTGGGCCGGGGCGTCTATAGCGTAAGCGTACTGCCGCAAGCCGGGCAGTGGGGCGGAGATGATGCGCTTGGCCGACTTGGTGCGTTGGTCAATCTCGGCAAATGGACCCACGGCGGCCATTTCCTATCCTTCAAGAGCGGTGAAGAATGGGAGCAAGCACGTTCAGCGGTGTTGGAGTTCGTAGACGCGGTCATGCAGAGTCGCGACGAGCACCGGGACGACGAGCGTAAAGACGGATAGGTTGCGACAGTATGTGTCCGCGACTCCTAGATTGTGACCGAAAACCGCTCGCCTGCGAACGGTCTCGCGGGGCAGTTCGGTAGGTCGGTGTCGGCGCTGTCAAGCGGCTACCCGTCTGGGTTCGGCGTTCCGACATCCACGAATCCACAGCCACAACCCAGCATTACCGGGGTCCGCTAAGGTCGTACGGAATCCCGTTCAGGAATAGGGATATAAAGAGGATTGCAGCCCCCTCTATTACCATGAACCATTGCAATATATATATGGGTGGTTCTACCGCAATCAGTGCGGAACTGAAAATGTTAGCAGTCTCCTAGCGCACGGTACGCATAATGTCAAACCGTGGTCGAACCCACAGCAACTTCAGCGATGGGTGCGTCGATCTGTATGCACGCCAAAAGGCTAGAGCTCATCCCCAATAACTCGCAGCTTAGAGCCTTGCTTCACAAGCTCAAATATTATCATGAATCTCTAAATCGTTACCTTGAGGCCTCACATGCGCTCCCTTTGCACTGTTTACTAATTTCGTGATGTTATGTCTAGAGTGATTTGGGCTTCCGTGGTTGCCGCTTTGGGGGGCTTGCTATTTGGTTTTGATACGGCGGTAATCTCAGGAGCAGAAGGCACGCTTCGAGATTTGTATGATCCGACCTATCAGCGCCTCAGTGGGGCTTTCGGTACGCCAGCATTCTGGCATGGAACACTTGTTGCCAGTGCACTCGTCGGTACAATAATCGGATCATTAGCATTCGCGAAACCAGCCGACCGTTATGGGCGCCGGCCAATGCTGATGATCATGGGGGGATTATACCTCTTATCTGCAATTGGAAGCGCCGTAGCCTGGGATGCTGGATCGTTTGTATTTTTCCGCCTGATCGGCGGATTAGGGGTTGGGGGGGCATCGGTCGTTGCCCCTATGTATGTGGCAGAAATTGCCCCAGCAAATATGCGGGGGCGTCTGGTAGCCATGGTACAACTCAATATTGTACTCGGCATTCTGGTAGCCTATTTGTCGAATTTTATCATTGCCTCATTTGAACTGGGAAGTATCGAATGGCGCTGGATGTTCGGAGTAGAGGCGGCACCCGCACTGGCCTTCACAGCATTGCTGTTTACGAATCCCCGGAGTCCACGATGGCTGGTCGCACAGGGACGAGATGACGAAGCCAAAAGTGTGCTGATTAACATAGGAGGCGGAAGCTTCGATGCAGCAAAAGAGCTCGCTGCCATAAGGCTATCGTTGACGGAAACACGCAAACATCTGACTGAACGCTTCTTTCAGCGCAAGTACCTGAAACCGATCCTGTTAGCCGTAGCAATAGCTGCATTCAATCAGCTCTCAGGCATCAATGCATTGATCTATTACACACGCCGAATATTCGAAATGGCTGGGGCCTCCGGCACCTCTGCACTCCTTCAGTCCGTAATCATTGGTGGTGTTAACCTCATTATGACGGCCGCCGCTCTCATGGTTATTGACAAACTTGGGCGGAAGAGACTCATGTTGGTGGGATCTATTGGCTACATCCTGAGTCTAGGAGCTACCGCCGTAGCTTTTTATACCGAAATAACTGGTCCAGTAGTACTGGCCAGCCTTATCGTATTCATTGCGTCACACGCGTTCGGTCAGGGAGCAGTCATTTGGGTGTTTATTGGTGAGATATTCCCCAACAGCATACGGGCGCGTGGCCAAAGTTTAGGCAGTTTCGTGCATTGGATTATGGCCGCAATAATCTCCCTTACTTTCCCCATGATTGCCGAAATATCCGGGGCAAGTATTTTCGCGTTCTATATGTTGTGTATGGTTGGACAACTCCTATGGGTAATTTTTGTCATGCCCGAAACCAAGGGAGTACCACTCGAAGAAATGTCCAAAAAGTTGGGCATTGACTGAAGTTGCTAATGCTATCAATACTCGACTATATAGTCATTGCTGTATATCTAGTCGGCATAGCCGCTCTGGGCATACGTTTGGGTGGACGTCAACGCTCAATGAATGACTATTTCTTAGGTGGCAGAGATCTGCCCTGGTGGGCAGTCTGTTTCTCGGTTGTAGCCACAGAAACAAGCACTTTGACCATAATTGGTGTACCTGCGGTTGCTTACGGAGGCACCATGACCTTCCTTCAAATCACAGCCGGGTACCTTGTAGGGCGTATCGCAGTGAGCCTGCTGTTCCTGCCACGCTATTTTAAGGGAGCAATGACGACCGCGTATGCTTATTTGGGGGAGCGCTTTGGGGATCGTATGCGATCCACTGCATCGGTTACATTCATGGTCACACGGCTATTGGCAGATGGTGTACGACTATTTGCTACGGCAATCCCCCTGAAGGTGATTGCCGATTCTGCTGGATTGACGTTCATGGGAGATCCAATAACCTATGGTCAGATTATACTTTTGCTCGGGATTATCACGGTCATATATACCTTGATCGGGGGCATCCGGGCAGTTATATGGATAGATGTCGTACAGATGGGACTGTATCTTTTAGGAGGCGCACTGTGTGCGGTTTTACTGTTTAATGGTTTGCCGGAAGGAGCGATGAGATTGGCAGCAGTGGAAGGCAAGCTGAGCGTGATTGACTTTGGATTGGGAGGTTCATTTACTGATTGGATCACTCAACCCTATGTTACTTTGACAGCTATTATTGGGGGCGGGGTATTCTCTATGGCATCACACGGCACGGATCAGCTGATTGTTCAGCGGCTGCTGACCTGCAGAACCCTTAAGGATAGCCAGTATGCATTACTAGGCAGTGCGGTTCTGGTAGCCCTGCAGTTTGCCCTGTTTCTCGCAATAGGTGCACTGTTATGGGTGCATTATGGTGGAGTTACACCAGCAGAGCTTGGGCTCACTCGCGGGGATGAGGTCTTTCCTCGTTATATAATTGAAGGTTTACCGGCCGGTCTGTCAGGGCTACTTCTGGCCGGTATTCTGGCAGCAGCAATGAGTACGCTGTCTTCCTCACTTAATTCTTTGGCATCATCCTCAATGATGGACCTGGTCGAGCGGTGGATTAAAAACCCAATCAGCAAAGCCAGAGGCCTATTACTTTCCCGGGGCCTAACTCTGTTTTGGGGTGCATTGTTTGTGGTCTTTGCGAGCCTGTTTGAGAATACGGATAATCCAGTCGTTGAACTTGGGTTAGCAATTGCCTCGTTTACCTATGGAGGCCTCCTAGGGGGGTTCCTGCTGGGAATTGTGGTAAAAAATGCGAATGAATGGGATGCCGTAATTGCCTTTACTCTTACCATTGTGGTCATGGTGCTTATTATCTTTGGGCTTTGGCACAGTCCGACAGAGGGCTGGATGTTTGCAATTAATCCAACAGATGGGATGATCGAAGAGGCCGGATTACGCCAAATTGCTTGGCCATGGTATACATTGATTGGAAGTGTTTTTTGCATATTTGTCGGCTTCCTTCTCTCACTTCGTCACAAGAGATAGCGTTATCTATACTCAATGGGATTACTATCACGACCTGTCTTTTGGCGCTTTCGCTTACTGCTCCAAGATTTTTTTGGACTGAAGCTGGGCATATTCGTACTGCTGCTCATAGTAACCGTATTGGCTTTCAGGCATGGTGATATACCCGAAATTTCGAAGTCTGTGGGAGATCGCTGGCAGGAAGAGACTCTAGTAGCAGAATTCGAATTTCCCCTTTACAAGTCCGATGATTCACTTCGTGCAGAAAGACAACGCATACGTGATGCTACCGAGCCGATCTTCTACCCCTTTCATGAAGCAAAGCAGCAGACGCGTGACGTGGCAGATTCTATTGCAGTATCACTGGAAGCTGTATTCAATGCCTACACGAACTATCTCATAGGGGCCCGGAGAGACAGCATAGCTGTCGGTACTGATCTTTCTCCTGAGGAATTATCTACCGCTACTGTGGCAGATTCCCTTCTTTTTATGGACCTGCGTCTTCAGGCTCCAATTAGGCTCAGTGATTCAATCTGGCGTCACTTAGGGTGGAATTACGCTCGCGGTAGTCCAGACATGCCGACGGCCGCTAGATTGGCCCCGATGGATTCACCTCTCTTTGAACGGATACTGGATGCGATCGCGGATCGAAGCCAACGGCTCCAGCTCCAGGGAGTGCTTGACGTGCCCATAGATTCAGTTCGTACAGAATACCTGACAGTACGAGATACCCTTGCACAGACTTTTGAGCAAAGAATTGCAACGAGTGTGGTTGGACACAACGAAGCTCGCGAGCGAATTCGGGTTTGGCTCGAAGAAACGGTACTCCAAGGAGAGCCTCCGCTTAGCACCACGGCGATTTTTCAATTTATTGAGGCAATCTTTGTGCCTTCACTCATCTATCAATCCGAGCCAACAGAACTACGTCGCAGAGAAGCTGAAGCATTAATTCTACCCGTTCGTGGCATGGTGGCCGAGGGCGAAGAAATTGTACGTAACGGGGAGCGCATAACCCCGGAAATCAAACAAAAGCTGGATTCTCTGGAAAGAGAGCGGGGGAGCGAATTATCGGCAACTCAGGGACGTCTACAGTTGCTTGGACAGTTACTGATAGGCTTAACGATCATTGGTATTTTCGGGATTTTCCTGAAGAATACGCGCCCAGAGATCTTCAGCAGTAACAAGTTCATCATACTTCTAGCTTTGTCTTATACCGTAATGGTTGCTGCGTTTGGCGTGACAATCCGTTTTGCCCCTCCCCAGTTCATTTATGCGGTTCCTGTTGTCATCGTTTCGGTGCTGTTGACTGTGATTTTCGATTCGCGCATGGCGTTTTTCGGCACGTTCGTCTTAGCTCTACTTGGCGGACTAATGCTCGGCTCCAATTTCACATATACCTGGGCCACGCTTGTGGGTGGCTCCGTTGCGATATTCAGCGCTCGCGGCTTGCGCAATAGAGGTCAACTTTTTCTGACAGCTGCTTATGCATTTGGCGGTTACGCTTTAGCACTGTTAGCCATATGGTTTTACGAGGGTAGTGCTTGGCCGCAGCTTCAGGAGCGCCTGTTATTAGCGGGTGTGGGTTCATTCCTTTTAATTACGGCCTACCCATTTCTTTGGGTAGTAGAGCGTGTATTTGATATTACTACAGATATACGCCTTCTGGAGCTGTCAGATACTAATCAACCCCTGCTCAGGGAATTGATGAAGAATGCTCCAGGAACATTCAATCATTCGATGCAGGTATCGAGTCTCGCTGAATCAGTAGCGGATGAAGTTGGCGCAGATATTCTCTTAACAAGGGTAGGGGGGCTCTACCATGATATTGGCAAGCTCTACGGTCCTCTATACTTTATTGAAAATTTGGCAGGGGATACCAACCCACACGATGAGCTAGATCCAGAGTCAAGTGCTCGAATCATTATTGGTCATGTGGCAAGTGGTCGGAAGCTTGGAGAACAATACCGTCTTCCGGCCAAAGTTATATCTTTCATTGGCTCGCATCACGGGACTACTCGAACGGAATATTTCTATCAGCAAGCTGTTGAGTTGGCCAAAGCCAATGGTTCTACCCTTGATGAGACTGTTTTCAGGTACCCAGGTCCACGACCGACCTCCAAGGAAACGGGCATTCTAATGCTAACCGACACTGTTGAGGCGGCGGCTCGAACGATACAGGATGTGACCGGGGAAAAGTTGGAGAAGCTAGTTGAGTATCTCATAACCCAAAGAGTTGCCAGTGGGCAGTTGGACGATACCGGCCTAACCCTCCGAGATATTTCTCTTATTAAAGAAGTCCTGCTCAGGCAGCTGCTTGGCATATATCATGTTCGTGTCAGTTATCCTGACTCATCTAATGAGACGGGGGAAAGTTGAGGAAATATTCCAAGGTTGATGAAGGATATTCTGGGGATATTCTGAATGTTCTGTTTGGCCTTGCGGAAATACTCCTGGGATATGGATTGATAAGTGTCCTAATGCTTGTCTTGCTCTCTCAGCGCTGGTTTGTGGCCTATTATTGGACCCATCTCGCGTCTGACTGAACTTTGTAATGTTCTGGATCATGCTCGGTCGCCGGGGAACGCTACTTTTGGGATAAAATGACATTGCAGGCTATGCTGGCAGCAGGCCTACTTATAGCTGACATTGAGCGGCTAGAGCCTTCTTCTGTTTGTTGCTGGGCGCTTCAAGCACCATCTAGGTGATTTTTTGGACTGCCCTTCTCCAACAGCCGGAACTTCCTCAATTGGGAAAAATGGTCCATTTACCATAGCAAGTGCCCAGAAAATGAAGGCATCTTCAACGGACAGAGCAATAGCTGGAATACGGCACAGAGTCAAGATCGGTGCAGCATCATCAGATAGGATATCTATAATCTGCGGACTTGGAGGCCAGAGTATGCGATCGCGTGTAGACAGCCATACATGAAGCAACGAGGTCTTTTTTCATTGAGACGAAGATCAGTCGTAGCAGCGGCATGCACTAACTTCTTGCTATTGCGGGGCAAAGCTATGAGTTCAACTGAAAACCGGATGCGGGAAAATCGCACGTCCAGTTTAGGAAACCAAAGTTTTGCAGGTACGCAGCCCGAGCACTAATCTAAGTGCACTATCATTGCCTGAAGTCATTTCTTACAGTCCCTCATAATCCAGCCTACCTTGGCCACTAGGATGATCTTCTCATAAAGCTTGCTATCTGCAATCTGTAGCCACTTTTTTTAGGAACAACTCAAGCAAGTACAAAGTTGTGCACTTGTTGCCGTCTACGAAGGGATGATTCTCTATAGAGGTTGAACGTGCTGCCAAAGAAGGGCGGGAGGTCAAAGGCGGACTAGGCGCGGGAGTCTCGCCGGCGTTCGTGGCCGCGCGCCGACAGCATCCGGGGATTGAGTCGGCGATCAACAATCTGAATCATCGTGGACTGGATCGGATACGGACGCATGGCGAGGAGGGGTTCGTTCGGACGGTCGCGCTGGGGGTCGTGGCGGCGAATGTGCACCGGTTGGGTCAGATTGTTAAGAAAAAGAAGAAGCAACACGACCAATGGCATAAGGCCCACAGAAAGGCGGCGTGAAGCCACCCCCAACCGTATGGATACGGTCGAACAAGGCGTTCAAAACAACAAAATTGGCCCGAGGTATGTCCTCCGGGCAGATCAGACCCCGAAAAAACTCGCGGAAATCGACTCAAATCCAACTTTTATGAAGAGCCCCAACTCAAATACGCCGAGACCAAGTCACTACCCCTCGAATTGATACTCCCGACGTACGCAAACCATAGCCATAACGCCCTTAACCCGGCCAGAATAGGTATTTTCTGGCAGACACGATGTAAATTGCAAAAATACATAGCGCCTCGTAAGCTTTTCCTAGTCACGGAGAGTCCTACTATACCAAGGGATTGATAACCGTCCTCAGCCACTCTAGAAGTCCATCGTAATCCATTTCGCCCCTGGCGACGAGGATGAACTTGTTAAAAAGTTCAAGATCAACAATGTCTAACTTGTATCCACTCCTTTTTAGGAGCAGTTCAGTTAAGTATAGGGCGGTGCGTTTGTTGCCATCCACGAAAGGATGATTTGAAATAATCGCATGGATGAGCGCTGTAGCCTTATCGTAGATTTCCAAATGATAGCCATGATAAGGCCTGCCGAGAGCTGAGAGCAGATTGTTTCTGTTGAAAATCTAAGGCTCAGTACCTAAGGCTAACTTGTTGCCTTCCAAGGCATCGTACAAACTAACCTTATAATGTCTTCTAGTGATCGGCCAGTAGCTTTAATGCCTCCGCTCTCCGAACCTTTACTTCCTCTAGGATACGCTTAGAAGTATCGCTGATTTTACCGGGCGGATCAATGATATACTGGCCGTCACACACGGGGCTATATGCACTATTTCGTGAGTTGCCATGCACATCCACTTGATTTTGTTTTTCTTTTTGCTTTTGCATCTGCCTGGATCTTTGGACGCATTGTACATCTATGTACGCAAATCGTCCCTGTGAAGTTGCCTCATGGGCTTGCACTCTCCCAACTATCCAGCCGAAAGAGATTACAATTGGCAATTGATAGGAGAGTATGGGTATACAGTTCCTGGGACTTAGCGCCTACAACCAACTGATTACCTCTAAGTGCGTCTCCCAACTCAACTTTGTAATGCTCTGGTGATCAGCCAGCAGCCTTAATGCCTCTGCTCTCCGCACCTTGATTTCCTGTAAAATTTCCTCAGAACTGGAACTGACCTTGACAGACCCTCGAACAATGTACTGGTCGTCATCTGCACTGCCATGTTTTGCACTGTCACGTGTGTGAACTTGGTCCTGTTTGTCCTTTCTGATTTCATTGGATCCTGTATGTTTTCCAACTCCTACGGCTGGCGTAGGAAAAATACCCCTCTACAAGGCCATTATTCTTGAACAGTGAAGGGGGTGACGGCGGATACACCAAACGCGCACGAGTGGATGTTACTTGATGTGGAATCCGTGGTTTCAACATGATCAAAGTAACCATACTGCGAAAGAACTTGTTGGACAATGAACAACGTCAGGTGTGAGCAAGAACCACACGCTCCTCCAACGAAATTTTTAGGTCTAATGAAGACGAGCCGTCTAGCGACAATTCGTTTCAGTTCCATTGGGACAGATAGGGTTTTTGTGCGTGAATGCGTGAATCATTCTCCATTTAGTCTCTCTGCAATGATCACTTTTTGGGATGAAGTGACATTGTTAAGTTACGCTGACAGCAGACCTACTTATAGCTGACATCGAGCAGCTAGAGATCTTCTTCTGTTTGTTGCTGAGCGTCTTAAGCACCGCTTGGATAACTTTTTTGGACTGCCCTTCTCCAACAGCCGGAACCTCCCCGGTTGAGACAGATCCCATCTTCGCCACTCCGTTTGACGAGTTACTGATTTCGGTGCTCATTTTCCCCATTTTTCCGTCTAAAAGGGCCGATTTTGCCCCGAATTCATGCGTTT
>MPNB01000057.1 GCA_002238805.1 Rhodothermaceae bacterium bin80
TAGGTGGTGAACCGGCTGTCAAAGACGAGTTCCGCCGGATTCTGACCGGTACGCTTGTGCCAGTTTTCAACGAACGTCAACACGGCGTCCTTAGACGTTTCCCGGGTGATGGTCGCATCCGCGAAGATTAGGGCGCGTTGATGGGCATCCCGGGCCACCAGCGCCAGAATGCCCCGCTGCCGCCGACTCCGCTTGGACACATCATGGGATTGTAAGGGCTCCAAATGGCCATGGTAGGGGATCGTGTGAAAGTCCAGATCCATAGAACCGTCCGATGCCATCATGCGCGGCTGCGACCGGGCATACCAGGTATCCATCAACAGATCCAGATGCGTTGCATCTACCCGGGTGCTGTATTCGGTCAGGGTGGACTTTTTGGGCATTTCATTCAGTCCGGCAAAGAAGGACAGGCCCGCATCCAGGATATAGGGCATCACATGACTGGGACGTTCAATGCCCCATAGCTTGAGCGCCAGTAGGGCCCGGATCATACAAGCGGCCGGCAGCCGCTCCGATCCAGGCATATGGGCTACCGCTGCGGTCAGGTCCGTATCCACCATATCGCGCGCAAACAAAAACAGCCCGCCGAACCGGGTCTGGAAGGTACCGGTGCCGACCTTGAACTGACGTACATCGGCCGGTGCCGCGGATATGGGTCTCGGATCACGGCTATAGAAGCGGCGCCTGAGTCTGGACAGTCCTGCGTCACGAATCACCCGGCCAATGGTATTGATACCGGCAGGGATAGATTCTTTTTTGAGGCGGCGGTGTATCTCCTGGTTGGTCAGCTGTTCTTCGTTGCGCAGCGCCAGGATTCGTGCGTCCCGGTCCGCCTTTCTGGGCCGTTTGGGTTTGGGCGTTGGCACAGCATCTCGAAAGTGATCAATGACGGGACTTGTGCGCAGCTTTGAGACCAGGTTGGCGACATGGCCCCTGGTGTACCCGAAGCGATCGGCGATGGCCTCATACGAGAGGCCCTCCACGAAGTAGGCCCGCAGCACTTCATACCGTATGTGGGCGGTGGAGGTAGGCTTCAGGAATAGCTCTTTGAGGTCTGTCATTACAAACAGGGTGAATAGTGATAATACACCAATATATGACAAATCTACTATAAGATGCAAGCATGGCCTGAAATATTCTCAATAGCCAGCAATAAACCGCAAATGGGGCTAAATAGCCTTATAATTGCAGTCACATGATGGTAGTACAAATCATATAAAATATTGGTATAGTATCACTATACCACTTTATAGTGAGGGATGCGTAGAAGTTAGTTGGTTAAAAGGAGCGTGATATAACATTTTCAACTTATATCACATTCCATGAATTCTCAACATTTTTCTACTCCGGAGCCTACTCCACGAGGTAACACTTCGGCCCAGGAACTCCGCTTGGAGCTTGTACGCCATTACGCGGATGTGCTGTGCATGCTGACTGCGCGTGTTCCGGCCCTTGGTCCCCCGGCTATGCCCGCGGCTGCACCGCAACCGGTACAGGCGGTCCCCGAGGCACAATTGGAGGAGGTCCCTGCGTCCTGGGAGGAGGCGTCCGGATACCTGCATGCTCGTGATTTCAGACGAGAGGAGGTAGTGCACCTGTGGTTGCAACTCTGCTACGTGCTGGGCACCCATGTGCTGGTCGGTTTAGCCGTCACGATCCAGGGTTACCGGCGTATCGCGGGGGTAATCGAAAGCACGCCGCAGGACCAGGAACGTATGGAGGGATTTCTCTATGATCTGGATGCCCGTGGATTGTCTGCCGACGGGGGGTTGTTGTGTACGGTGCCGGGTGGGATTGCCTTGCCCAATGCTGTACGCACGGTTTGGGGGACTCGTGTAGCCCTGCAGCGCTGTCTCAATACAACGATGGCCGAGGTGGTGAATGGATTGGGAGAGATGGATGCGAGGCGGTTTCGACATCGTCTGCAACATGCATGGCATACGTGTGATGCCGCGGAAACGCGACCTGCATTGGAGGAGATTGCCCGCGACCTGGATCAGAAGAATCGTTCAGCTGCACGCGTGTTGCGGCAAAATATGGATCAAACCTTAACCCTGCAACAAACCGGTATGCTGCCCCAGACCGACCGGGGACTGCGCGTATTGAGCTATCTGAATACGCTGATGTCGCGGGTTCGTCCTGTGATTCCTGCCGGTCCTGCCCATCAACGTATTCCACGCCTGTGTGCGGGATTGCTGGAACTTGAACCCCAGCTACGCCGTGTAGCCCACGCTGCGTATCTTCCTGCATTACGCAAGTCTCTCACGACCCTCCCTGCAAACTAATCGTCCAATCATGCCTATCGACACCATGACCCAAAACCATGAAAATCCCCTGACCTATGAGGAATGGTCGTGCCAATATCCCGAATATTCAGCTGCATTGCTTCAATCTGAGCGGAATTCCGCGGATATTCTTGAATTGGCCTGTGATCTCATTCAGGCGGAAGTCACGGCCTATTGTGGCCAACCCCGCAAGCGTGAGGGGAGGAAGTATCAACGCTGGGGCAATAATCCTGGCTCCATCTGTCTGGACGAAGCACGCGTCAAGATCTCGGTGCCGCGTGTGCGCAACCAGGAGACGAACAAGGAACAACCGCTGAGGACCTATCAACACCTTCATAAAAGGCGGGACGCGTTTTTGGAAAAGCTGATCAACCGACTGCTGTTGGGGCTTTCTCAACGCAGTTACCACGAGACGGCCGCAGAAGCGGCCGAGAGTTTCGGGTTGAGCGCCAGTTCTGTGGGCCGGAGATTCGTTGCGGAGACGGCCAAGACTCTGGAGGCCTTCATGAATCGCCGGTTTGACGATCAGACGTTTATCGCCATCTCGCTGGATGGAAAGACGTTGCGCGGGCGGCAAATGATCCTGTGTCTGGGGATTACGGTGACCGGCGAGAAGCTCATTCTGGGATTCACGGAATCCAATACAGAAAACCATGAAAGTGTTCGGACTTTGCTGCTTGATCTGATCCAGCGCGGCTTCCGGCATATCGGGCACCTGTTGGTGCTTATCGATGGCGCCAAGGGGCTACGCAAGGGTATCCAGGACGTATTTGGTGCGCACGCCTTAGTCCAACGGTGTCAATGGCACAAGCGTGAAAACGTAACCCGTCACATCAAAGACGATGCGGGCAAAAAGCAGGTAAAAGCAGAGATGGAGGAGGCCTACGCACAACCCACTTACGCGCAGGCCAAACGTGCACTTGTGAAAATCGAAGAGGAGCTTGAGCAAGAATCCCCCAGCGCAGCGGCCAGTCTGCGAGAGGGGATGGAAGAAACGTTGACGCTGCACAAACTGGGGGGGGGGGGCGCCGAACCACTTCGCAATAGCCTAAGAACCACCAATACAATGGAAAACGTGAACAGTCTTCTGGCACACGGTACGCGTAACGTCAAACGGTGGTCGAACTCACACCAGCGTCAGCGATGGATTGCGGCAGTCTGTCTGCATGCCGAAAAAAGACTCAAGCGGATCCCCAACAACCCACAACTGAGAGCCTTGGTTCACAGGCTCAAACACTACCGTGAACCTGTAAATCGTTATCTTGAAACCTCACGTCACGCTCCTTTAACCAACTAACATTGGAGCATCCCCGGAGAATATGTCCGCCCGACTGTCCAGCGACAAAAGAAACGATTCCAGCAATTAAAGAACAATTCGCTGAAAACGGCGCGTGCATGGGCCCTCAAGGAATTGTCCCAGAAGTTGTGGCACTACGTCAGTCGTACCTGGGCCCTCAAGGGCTGGAAGCGATGGCTATCCTGGGCCATGCGTTGTCGACTTGAACCCGTGAAAAAAGCCGCCAAGACGGTTAAGAATCACCTATGGGGAATCATAAATGCGGTCGTTCTAAAAGTTAGTAATGGCCCAGCTGAAAGCATAAATAGCCGCATCAAAACCGTCAAAGTTCGTGCGCGTGGATTCCGAAATAATTAACGATTTGCAACCGCCATTTACTTCCATCTCGGAGGCCTGGATCTCTCCCCCAGAGTGCGGTGAAAATCATGTTTTCCCAAAATTGGCACAAGAGCCAGAATCTTTAACCCAATACCATGGCGTAATCCCCACTTGCTTATGATAATCGATTCCTGTGCGAGTCTATTCATGAGTTCAAAACAAATCATACATGCTGCCGGAAACACATCCGAGCGCCCCTTGAGCTGTGCAGGATTCAAAGCAAGAACGTCAGCCTCGTCCATTTGAACCAAATTTTTCATCCAGCCCCTCACCTGGGTGAGCGAGAGTTTTCGCGCATGTGCTCCAGTCTCTCCTGATCGTTCCTGCTGTGCACTTGGCGGATCCATCGCCATTTGAATTTCACCATTGACCAGAGCATGCTGTAAATCCAGCAGGAGTCGATGTGTGTCTGAGGCGCCCACCAGACAATCATTTTCTTGCCGCGGAGCGATCGAATCGGCAAGTAGCTTTCGAATGAATTTCTTAGCCGCTTCCAATTCATTCGGTTTGGGAGGTTGACAAGAAAAAAACCGTTCGGTGATACGTACGGAACCAATATCCAGGCTTAAGCGCTCATGGACTACCCCTTGGGAAGTACCCCTGACAATTTCTGTTGAACCTCCACCTATATCACACGTGACGAAGCTGCCGTCCGCGTGTGGCAACCCGGCAATAGCACCTACAAAACTCAGATCAGCCTCTTCTTCGCCAGAAAGTATCTCGTAGCACAATCCTGTGCGCTCCCGAACGGTATCAATCAGAGTATTGCCAGCATCCCTGGAAGCGCTGGTGCCAACCACGATACATCTCTCCACGTCCCATCTATCTGCTATAACCTGAAACTCCCGCAGTGTCTCAATAAGTCGTTCTACTGCAGCCTCTGACAGAACACCACTTGCATCTACTCCCTCCCCCAGCCTGATCGTGCGCCGTCGTTCCTCAAGCGGTCTAAGCGTACTCCCCGGAGCAGGTTCCAAGATTAAAAGCTTTGCCGAATTTGTCCCGATGTCAATAGTTGCCAACCGCACGCCAATGCCTCAAATCGAAATGATTGAATCCAACTGTTCCTTCAAGACGTTGTATTACGCCTTGCTTCAGGTATGGGTCTCGTGACCGGCCAAAGCGCCATCATGGGGCGAATTATCACTCGGTCAACCACAGAATCCCTGCGGCAAGCAAAACGAAGGGACTACTGCACTGGCGCAGGGACTTCGGCCGAAGAATCAATAATCGTAAATTCCGGACCATCCCCCCGGAGTCGAAACAGTGCCACACCCCACCGTTCGGGGCGTTCCGGCTCGTGCGCGTTCCAATTCTCATACGAGTGAGACTCGTCTGATTTGTAATGCAGCACATAACTCCCCGGCTCCAAGTTTAGGAACTTAACAGTTTTTCGATTTTTTTGAGCTCCACCTGCAGGCACTGAGTTTTCGTATGTCATTTCCCATAATGTGTGTGCCCCCCCGTCGCCTTCCAACTGGTCTAACCACGCAAGATCATATCCGTTGTTAGGACCTGTTATCTCTCCCATGGCATACAGCACTACAGGCGTAGTCCTGTGTACTATAAAGGTTTTCTCTAGCCGTGCGTCATCTCCAACCTGAATAAAAGCGATTACAGGCTCGTCCTGCATCCACGGATCAAACGTGGTAATCCGATCACGAGTAGAACTGCTTAGATGCACCCCCCATCCATTGGGATTGTATGGAGGATTCGCTTCCCAGCTACCGTAGTTATGACGACTGTCCGTAACCGCGACAGTCCGATATATCCCCGGCTGCACCGCAACGTTACCCTCAAACATTCGGTTCTCCTGTGCTCCCCCCGCCCAAGTTGTATTATCTCTGGAAAAATACCAAACTACCTGCCCGGTGACTGCATCTTCGATCAACGAATAGTCAACTGGTCGAATTCCATCGCCGTTGCTCAATTGTCCAATTGCATGAATATCAAGCTCTGCCGGACGCAAAACCTCGAAAAAATATTCTCTCTTTTCGTTGCGCCCCAAGGCCGTAGCCGCCCAGACCTGATCACCCAACTCCGTTTTTAACACGCCTGATATGGGTCGCAACGCATCCTCGTTCTCTGGACTTTGAATCATCACATGCCACTTCCGGTTATCCTTCCAGAATGGGGCGCGTGAACGACTCAGGAGTTGGCCATATGATACAAAGTTTAGCGTGTATGTACCTGCCTCCAAAACAAACTCATCCCCTTTTACATGAGCGAGTGAACCTTCCAGTATAGTATTGGAACCATCCATTTCCCAAACGACAGATCCCGTACCATCATGTGTTATCCAGGGATATGCAGCCAGTCCCATCTCGCCTGAACGACGCTCATCAATTGAACCAGTCGCGTCAATTACCACCGTTACACCCTCTGAGACTTGAAAAATCTGTTGCCTCAGTTCACGAGCATCAAGCTTCGAGAATATAATTGCTCCATGTGGAGAGGGAGGGCCTGAAAAAAGTCTTATAATTACGAAAAACCCTAACAATGACAGTACAATGATCTGCAATCGATTCCGGGAGTTCATTTTCTTCTCATCTTATTCGTTGTGATGACTACGTTTACTACGGATGTTCCAGCAGTAAAGTTGCTCCCAGCGTATCCCATGAATTGTAACAAAATTGGCCCATTCCGGGTAATAACTTGAGTCGGTCAGGAATCCTTCCGACAGTATAAGCCTCAAAGCAGTTTGCCTAACATTTTCTCCAAAGTGGCCATCCTCTCGGTATTCAAACGCTTATGGCGTTGGCTACCGCTCATTGGATTTCCATTGTTGTTCATAGGCACAACTGTCTTTGCCTTTCTTGGGGGACTGGACGAATCCTCAACATTAGTTCAGCGAATAGTTCATCATGCAGCACTGGTCCTGTGCTTTCTGTGTTTATGGATTACCGTTGCCCGCTTGGTCCATAACTCTCGTCCGACGCCTGTTCAGACCTTTTGGCAAACAATCTTAGCCATCCTGGGCATCTCGTTTGTAGCATTTCTGGCATTTCAGATTCAGGGCGATTTTATAGAACGCTCTGTTCCGGCTGCCTCCATCGTCCATATAAAGAGTGCCCTTTTGAGTGTACTCCTGGCAGGCCTGAGTTTTTTTGTCGTCCATCGGCTTGGTCGTTTGGTTCGCTTTCGACGTACCCGAACGGGTGAGCGCAACTGGCGCCTCATGATATTATTCATTGGTGTTGCCTCCTTGTCCACGGCTCTTGTGCACCACCTATTTGAATCTTATTTGCCTGAGGGGCTTTATGCTATCCTTCCCATCATCGTATTGTGCCTTACTGCGATCATATTCATTCTGATGAATTCAGTTCGTCTAGCATGGATTGTGCGCCTGTCCCTTAGGGGAAAAGGAGCCGCTATTGGGTTGGGAACTGCTATCATTGTGTTGCTTGTTTGCGTGCTAGCAGCACTGGGTAATGTTGGCTCAATCGTCGGAAGCGCGACCTTAACACCACCCGGTAATTTTCTGCTTTTCTATAGCACCCCCCTTACTGTTGTCACATTTTTCTTCCTTTTCTTCGGACTCATTTATGCACTGACCTCAGTACTATCCCTGATCTTCCATTTGCCAACCACGGCAGATTACAGACGGAGTACAGACGAAATGGTCGCCATGCGAACGCTTAGCGGTTTGCTGCGCGAAGTTGTCGAATCCGAGAAACTACACCAGTGGGCTGTTTCTACACCGGTCGAGTCCGGACACGCAAATACGGCGTGGCTCACGGTACAAAACCTTGAGTCTGGATCACTAACCGCCCATATCGTGGCTTCACGCAATATTGAAAGTAAACATATCAATGAGTTGTGTGACATCACTGCAATACACAATACAATCGTACAGACGCGCGAACCCGTGTTAATCCAGGACACACTCATTGATACTCGGACCCGAAAAAGCAAATCCGGTAAATTCGAGAGTCTCCTGGCAATCCCCCTTTCGACACGCACTGAGGTACTTGCGGTGTTGTTTGCTTCGCGTGATGTTATCCACGCTTTCGAAAGGGAGGATGTCGAAGCAATAGGTGTTTTTGCTTCACAGGCAACCCTTGTGCTGGAAAATGCTCGTCTCCTGGAAGCAACGATCGAACGTGAGCGCTTGGCGAACGAACTCGCCATCGCACGCGACGTGCAACAACGCCTCTTGCCCCAGACCATGCCTGATCTACCTAATCTCAATTTGGCTGCGTCGAGCGTTGCCGCCCGCGAAGTCGGTGGAGATTATTTCGACATACTGGAATTGGGCGAAGGGGAATTGGCCTTCATTGTGGCGGATGTTTCGGGGAAGGGAACCTCAGCAGCGTTCTATATGGCTGAAATGCAAGGCATCTTTCAAGCAGTTGCACGCATTGCGCCCGCACCCGATATATTTCTGGGACATGCCAATCAGGCACTCGGGGAGTCACTGGAAAAAAGCATCTTTATTACTGCTATCTACGGGATCATTAACTGCCAATCCGGTCGTATCGCGCTTGCACGCGCCGGCCATACTCCCGCTGTCCTTGTAGATGCCAGCGGCAATGCAAAACTTCTGTGCTCTGACGGATTGGGAATCGGCCTGGATCGGGGAGAGTTGTTCAAAAACGTCCTTGAAGTCGAACACCTCGAGCTTAAACCTGATGACCTGCTTGTGCTGTACACAGACGGGGTAGTCGAGAGCCGAAACCATGAGGGGGAAGAATTTGGATATGACCGCCTATTGCAAACCGTGCAGGCTGCTCGCAATGAAGATGCACAAGGCGTGCATGATTCTATACGTCAAACAGTTGACGAGTTCATGGGATCGAATAAAAGCTACGATGACGACCTTACATTACTGATCATTAAATGGCATGGCTGTAAAACTCTGTCAAGCGGTACCACACAGACCTCATTGTCGTAAGTTTGTGATGCACTGTAAATCACTGACTGTAATCGCTTATGAGTAATTTTTCTGTCGCATTTCGAGACTTCGATATTGCTACGATATTGACTGTATACGGAGAATTGGATGCGCACACTGCACCCGAACTTGAGTCCGCAATTAAAAAGTGCGTCAATGAGGGAAAGATTTATCTCATCGTGAACGGACATGGGCTTGACTATATCTCCAGTGCGGGCCTCGGCGTTTTTATGGCGTACATCGAGGAAATTCGCGCACTTAACGGTGATATCAAAATATGTGCGCTTAAGCCCAAGGTTTTTAATGTATTTGATTTACTGGGTTTTCCACGTATCTATCACATCGTTAAAACTGAAGAGGAAGCACTGTCTCTCTTTAACCAAGGAATTCAGCCTGTATAGTTGCACTGGCCATGAGCTATGCGCCCAGTATTCATACCCTCACCATTCCAAGCGCAACGCGCTATCTGAGGAGGGTACGCAAATTCGTGACCCGGCACGCGCAACAAGCCAAGCTTACTGAAACACATATTAGTGCTCTAATTCTGGCCGTTGACGAGGCCTGTGCCAATGTCATTGAACACGCCTACCAGCAGGATCCGAACAACGAACTGACCATTGCCATGACCATCGAATCAACGCATGTGGTCGTAGAAATCCGTGACCACGGACTGCCCTTCAATAGGAAGGACTACCAACGTCCCAACGTAGTAGAATTGTCGCGCAAGCGCAGATCCGGTGGACTCGGTGTGGATATCATGCGCCGAATGATGGATAAAGTTGAGTATTTAGCACATGAGAACATGAACGAGGTCCGACTGACCAAATTTCTTCATCAATCGGAATGATCACCCTCGGTGGCATAACCAGTATAAAGTGATGCAATCCCAAAGGTAAGGGGCTCTGCGAACGTACCTTCGAAACCACATTCTTCAAGTCGGGATAGGAAATTCTGCCCGTGCGGAAAGGCCTGTATGGAATCCGGTAAGTATTTATATGGGCCTGTAACGCCCGAGAGCAACCGACCGATTCGGGGAAGGATCAATCGAGAATACATTCTGTAAAGTGCTCGAACAGGCTTGGTCGAAGGTTGGCCGAACTCAAGAATCACCAATGGGGCCTGAGGTTTGAGTACCCGCCCTATTGAACGCAGCCCTGCACTCAGGTTGGAAAAATTGCGCACACCAAAGGCTACAATCGCAGCATCGAAGCTGTCAGTTTCAAAGGGAAGACGCTCTGCCGAGCCCTGCATAAAAACAAGCGGAGCTCCGGGAAATTTTCGAGCCGCTTTTTGCCGTGCAGACATTAGCATGACTTCTGCAATGTCGATCCCTACGGTTTCCATGGGCTCCAGTCGAAGGGACGCAAGTGCAACATCTCCCGTCCCCGTTGCTACATCAAGGATTCTTCCATTTTTCTGTTCACCAAGCTGCCGAATAGCCGCTCTACGCCATCTGCGGTCTAAACCAAAGCTCAGAACGCGGTTGAGCAAGTCATAGCGATGTGCGATAGCATCAAACATCGCCGCTACTTCTGACTCCTTCTGGTCATTCTCGCCTATGGTTGGATAATAGCGCATCAACGCCTGTCTCGAATGGCAACCAAATTTAATACATTCCGAACCAATACTAACATTGCAAAGGCAATCTGGACTCACAATAGCATGGCATTGCAATACGCAGAGTGTCTGGGCTGCCATAATTTTAACCCGCACACATCTGGCTGGCAAACCCCGGAAGCATCGTGACGCTGCTTCGAAGTCAAGGCACGACCATATAAACAAGGTTACATAGGCTGCGTTGCATTAGCAAGTCAATGTTAGCTCGTTACCAAATGTGCCAACCCTGATCCGCATGACGAAACACTTCCTTATTGAGATTGAGAACGAGCGGATTCCTGTAGCACAATCACAGAATAAACTCTCCCTAAATGGCAGGAGTGCGAACGTATCTCTCGTGGAGCTTGGTCCAAAATTATATAGCTTGTTACTGGAAAACGACAGCCATGTGATCCACATAGCAAGCGAAACAGATACATGTATCACGCTGACTGTAGATGGACAGACCCTCGTTGCTAACTTTGTCAGCGAACGCTCAAAACTGATTGCGCGTTATGGACAACAAAAAACAGTCCAGAAAACAACGAATGAGCTGCGAGCCCCAATGCTGGGGCTGGTGACGCAGGTACTAGTTAAGCCCGGCGACAGCGTCGTTACTGGCCAGGGACTTGTCGTACTAGAAGCCATGAAAATGGAAAATGAACTTCGGTCTCCTATTCAAGGACGTATCGGGCAAGTTTATGTCCAGGAAGGCGAGTCTGTCAAAGTCGATGCAATCCTTGTTGAGTTTGAATCATGACTGCACTTGTAACGGGCGCAACTGGTTTTCTGGGCAGCCAGCTTGTGCGTACGCTCTTGGAGACTGGACACCGGGTCAGAATCTTTAGACGAGCAACCTCCGGATTCGACACGCTTGGCAAGACAAAAGACGAAGTGGATCATAGTGTAGGCGACATCACGGACATGGATGCATTGTATGTGGCAATGAAGGATGTTCAAGTTGTTTTTCACGTGGCGGGAAACGTCCGGTTTGAATCCAGATCGCTGTACCGTGTGAATGTGCAAGGCACAGCCGCCGTCGTCAATGCGGCGCTAAAAAGCGGCGTTGAACGACTGGTACACACATCCAGCGTTGCTGCAATCGGAAATAGTGACCATACGATCGCCGACGAAAACTCTGAATGGCAGGATGGATCCCGAACATTGCCCTATGCACGAAGCAAATATCTGGCAGAATTTGAGGTACAACGCGGCATTGCTGAAGGTCTCGACGCCGTTATGGTCAATCCAAGTTTGATATTCGGCCCAGACCGTAGCGAGGGAAAAGCCCCGAATATCACACATGATTATGCCCGTATAATTCGTACTGGCAAGGTGTGGTTTTACCCCGACGGTGGAACGAATATCGTGGATGTGGACGATGTTGTAACAGGGCATCTGCTGGCATTAGAGCGCGGACGTACAGGCGCCCGTTATATACTGGGTAGTGAAAACCTTAGCTGGAATGCCATCTTTTCTACCTTGGCCAAAGTGCAAGGAGCTAAGCCCCCCGGCATTCAGCTACCATATCAACTGGCACTTACGGGTGGCATATTAGCAGATGCATGGGGCTACACAACCGGTCGCAGACTACCCATAGGTCGATCTATTGTAAAGCATATCTATAAGAATCACCGATACACAAACAGACGAGCGATTGACGAACTCGGCTGCTCGTTCCGCCCCTTCCCGGAAACGGCTCAGCGTGTGGCGGACTCCCTGGTTGTGGACAAATAATGAAAAACGGTCTTTATCCTATCCGCTGTGATAAAACAAACCGATCTGAAATGACCGCCCGGGCTCAGCGAAATCGCTGAGCGGATACATATGAACTCCATCCAACAGATTATATATTCCAACCCGTAGGAATACACCTCTAACTGTCATACTTTCCATCCACAAATCTGCACTCATCCACCCGTGATCACCAAAACGCACGGGAGAGCCATAGGCTTCTGCACCAAGGTCGAACAGATCGAATGGGCCTGCCACTGACGCACGACCACGCCCCCAGCCCGACCAACCTCTATCATCCTTGAGTACCATTGCCGTTGCGGACAAAGCAGCCCTTCTCCATGAACCGCGGACGACCGCAGTCGCACCATGTGAGCACTGATCAATAATTTTTCGTGTAAAGGTCACGAACTGCAATGATTTCTCAAAACCTTTCCACCGTACACCTCCATCCGCCTGCATTATCGTACCACCTGCCCATTGCCAAACTGCACGTCCGAAGCCCGTAAATACCTGCCAGTTACTGCTAACCTTCCAGGTGGCAGAAGCATTAGCTCCCCAATCACCATTGTAATAGTCGAACCTGAATTGTCCATCGATTAAAAGATGTGCCATCCCGTGCAATGCTCTGATAAATAAACCGCTCTCAACGACCGAGTTTAACCGATAATAGTCCGCACCGATGTACAGGCGCAGGTTCGGCAGTGGACTTAGGCGTGTAGATGCCGATATACTCTGCTGTGCGTCGTTAGATGAACCTTCCAGTTCTTGAAGAGCCCCTGTAACAGTAACTGCCCGCAGGATTGTGGTATCACGGGTGAATCTGTACCGTAACATCACCTCTCGTTTGTTAAACTCGTCTTCGATAAGACCAACATACCGCCCCCAACCGACTCCGCCATTGAGCACATGGCCGGGAGCAATACTGCTCATTACTCTTGCCGAAATACCTCCATCGCGGGCACTGGCATGCTGCAATACGCCGACCCCGTCTGTATAGTCGGACGCACCTTCATATATCCAACTGATTGCTCCGTAACCGCATGACCAATTGTGACGCATCGTTGCTCCCGAGTGTACCCACCGCGCCCTTGAGTCATAAATCACGTTCGCACCCGTTGCCGGTTTATCACTTGTTCTGAAATGGGCCAATGCATCGGCCCCAAGACTCAAATCATAGGGACCAGGGATGACCTCTGTCTCCTCTACATCCGCAGTCATAAGGAGCGGCATGCCAGAATCAAGCAGTCTAACTCCGTCCACATACATAGACCTTGCTGCGATGGGCAGTTTGTGAACCGTAAATTCTGGGAGCAACGCGTCGAATTTACGAGGTAGAACACCCATCTGCATTCGAGTTGGGAGCCCATCATCCAGGCTCACGAATGTGTGCTTATCGGGTAGAACACGAACTGCGGACATAAGAAATATCTCCAGTTGTGCATCATCTTCAACCTTGACTGATTGCTGTAAATCCGTATATCCTTCGGCTGATACCATCAGTGTATATTCGCCCAAGTTTACAGCTCCAAACTCGAAGTGGCCATCCGGCCCTGTTATCGTCCCGTGCAGTGTTCCTGTCAGTATTACGAGCGCACCCGGAACTGGATTCAGGTTTTCCGAATCCAGAACAGAACCTGTTACTATTGCTGATTGAGCTTGTAATTTGGAACTGTTCAGACCAACGCCAAGGACAAAGCACCAAGCCACATGGTACAAGACAATCCACCGAAATTGCAGCATTATTCAGTTGTGCAGAGACAATAAACAGGCGTCCGGCTATTATTGTCTTGGAGTGTCCCCGCCGAGGAACAGTTAGTAATTACTAAAATGATTTCGTGCCTCACCATCCGCGCAGGGCAAAGCCATGTGTACTACTTCTCCAGACATAATTGTAAGATACCTCTTCTCCCGTAGCCAGAAATCTCAGACAATTTCTGGCTATCCGGTATAAATGACTGTAATCTAACGCTCGCCCGCACATGCCCTCCAATACCTGACGTTTATCCGGCACTGCCCTGTTTATTATTCCATCTCTCGGTAATTCGGAGTGGGACGCAAGATCAAATCAATACGACGTATACCACTGGTGGTCAAACTGAAATCGTCACCCTTGCCGCGTACCAAGCCGTTTGTCAGGTATTGATAAGGTATACTCGAACGCTGCAGTACATTCAGTTTCGGTTCATCCAGCACCTCGTCCAGTGGTTCAAATTTAAGCGGAAATCCAGACGCGGCGAAAGTAATTTTCCATGAGTTTCCCATTTCGAGTGGAGCCCCATAATCAGGTCGCCAATCTTCGAGGTCGGGGCAGAGCCAGGGATAACGCCAAAGCATATTGGGCATGGTCGACTCTGCGGGAATCATGACTTCAAAGAAGGGGGTTTCTGTTTCCTGCAAAAACTCCGGTATGGTCAAGTCGGGAGTTTCCTGCAGCTTTAGGTAGAGCTGCGCAATATCTAATCCCGTCAGATTGATACCGTTAAACAGTCCATGATAGTTAGGGGCAGCATCCTTCAAGTAATCATCATACCAGTCGTTAAAGGACTCATTGAGCATCAGATTGACTTCTAGATGCAAGTGAGCCCGTGAACGATTTACACCCCGCCCCGTGTATCCCATCACACCAATTGCATTCCCCTGATCAACCCAGTCTCCGACTGCCACACTAACTCTGCTGAGATGAGCATAAAGACTGTAGTATGGTGATTCCCCCCACTGGTGCTCAATCACGATGTATTTCCCATAGTTGGAATGGCCTGAACTCTGGTTAACGTAGACAACCACACCATCTGCTACGGTTCTAACCTCATCTATCGGATTTCCTGTTCTCGTGCGACGCATTGGACGAATATCAATCCCCTCGTGAAAGCGGCTGTAGGTCATCCCCACACTCGTGCGACGCACGTTACGCACAAACCCATACTTACCTGCCGTCCAAGCAGGCTGTTCACCAGGTCGTTCCTGACGGTACGTATGCATGTAAAACTGTGGCCCACCACCCTCCTCGAAGATGGCATCATTGTCGGAGGGTAGCACCAACGATATTTCATGTTCACCCTGCGCCAGAGCCTGCGAGGAAAACCCACCCCAGACACCTACCACCAAGCCCGCCAGACCTATCAAAAACCTTTTCTTCGAAAACATTTTACAGGAAAGTTTTTCACACATACCAACGCGGAAGATATGAACTATGAGGATTCTTTGGAGATCATATGCCTGAGTAACCAAGTGGCTGGCAAAGTCAAGGAGCCGGCACGGTTTAAAGTCAGTTGCACGGTTGTACTGGATAAGTAGCTTCAACTTTACCCTGTGAAATTCCCGTTAATTTTCGCTTGAGTATACTGCGACGAAAGGAACTGATATGGTCCGTGAACAACACGCCCTCCAAATGATCATACTCGTGCTGTATCACGCGCGCAAGGATACCACCAACTGTAAGTGTGTGCTCTTTCATGGTTTCGTCTTGGTAAGTCAGCCGCACAGATTCCGGTCGGACCACGGGTTCCCGAATGTCCGGTATCGACAGACACCCTTCCTCAAACTCTTCCTCTTCTTCGGACTCCCACATTATTTCAGGGTTGATCAACACCATAGGCTGTTCGGGAAGGTCGCCTCTTAAATCTTCTGGTATTTCATCCAGTAGTGGAGAAACATCCACAACAAAGAGCTGCTCCTGACGTCCTACCTGGGGGGCAGCTAGACCAATGCCCTCTGCATTGTGCATAGTCTCTACCATGTCAACAATGAGCTCGCAAAGCTCATCACCAACGGACTCGACTGGCTTGGTTTGTTGACGAAGAACAGGATCACCAAACAGGCGAATCGGAAGGATTGCCATGAACTCTACAACTCCACACGAGCAAAAACGCCCGTAGTTCCATTTTCGTCGAAGGTTACAACATCATAGGGTTGGGCATTAGGCCCCTCCATACCCGGTGATCCTATGGGCATCCCCGGTACCGCTATGCCGCGTGTATCCGGACGCTCTTCAAGTAGACGTTCCACGTGTTCAGACGGTACATGGCCTTCAACTACATAACCATCTATTACCGCCGTATGGCACGAACCCACTGAACGGGGTACACCCAACTGTGTTTTGATCGCCCCCATGTCTCTCATATCTCGTGTCTCTACCTCGAAACCGGCATTTTCCATATGCTCCACCCACTTGACACAGCACCCACAGGTTGGGGATTTGTATACAACCATAGATGGTTTATCGTTATCGATGGGCCGCAGGAGAACCCCGGCTGCGACGACTGCACCGAACCCCAACACAAGCAGTATCAGTGATATTGATCGTTTCATGCTTTTAAGTCTTATTCCAATAATACGTTGTAGCTGGTTAGTCGGGCAGGATCTGCATCAGAGAGTAAATCAAAAGCCTCTCCCCGCTCATCTGAGTCTTCGAAAATACCTACGAGCTCTTTGTGTTTCGTAGAAAAAAAGATGTCAAGAACATATTGCCTAGCCTGATCTTCATATAAATCAGACATGGTCTGCAGCACTTCTAAGACCTTTGTTCGTGCAGACCCCTGGTCCAGGATGAACAAATCCAGCGCTTCAATATGGTACTGATAGTACGCTTGGCGGAGTGGACGCATCCGTGGATTTGTCATCTGATCGACAATACGTGCGCGTCCATCAATATCCACTGTACTCCATCCAGCGGCATTGCTGCTCGAAGCTAACTGCTGAATCCGCTTCGCTTGCTGAAAATGCTCTTCTCCTCCGAATTCACTGAAACTATCGTAGTCATAGCCCAACATCAGGTAGGCATAATAATCTAGGACTGAGGTCAATTGGTCAAACCGTTCCACCTCAAATACCAGGGGGCTACCCTGGGCATAACTGAAATCCCATGTTTCATCGCTAATTTGCAAAAGGGGTGTCTTTGCCATCGTTCCATAAATCGGACGCGTACTGGTCAAAACAAGTTGTGCTCGGAACGATGTAAGTGTAAAATTCTCCTGAAACACGATCTGCATAGAGCATTCAATCAGCTCATGCACTTCGAACTGATCTTCCGTCCAGTTATTGTTGTTCATATACTCCTCGATCTGCTGCTCTAGGTCATCAAGGAATCCAAATCCTGAACCTTCCAACTTCAGATAATTGACCTGTGCAGTACACATGAACTCACGTGCCATCGAAACCGATACAGCACCAGCCAGAATACAAATAATCACTAGATGTCGCATAATCTGTTTGTTAAAACAACACATAGGCGGCCAAAAGAAATACACTGTAGGGGTGAGTTTATAACTAAGTTGTCTGGTGACAAACACAGAAGGGCTGCACACAAAGGCAACCACTGTCCCTCGGCAGTGAAGTCATGCTCAGCCGATAGACGTTGGGCGCAATCCGCGACCCAAACGTTACACGAATTGGTTTAATTTGTTCACCTCTGACGGGATATTGAGCGGACGACCACTACATGAGCGAGAAATAGCGCTGATTCAACTCCAGAGGATTGATCGCTGCACGTACTTCCAAGTCCAGATAATGAAAGAAGCGAAACTGGATTCCTAGACCCAGCCCCGCTGCCCAACCGCCACTGTAATCTTCACTCACAAGGACGTATTCTGCAAATCCATATAGGTAGACCGCTTTGACGTACATGGGGATGCTCAGGAGTCCGTTTTCCAAATACCATATAGGTTGCATAACCTCTAGATCAATTTTCCCATGGATACCACGGCCTAGGAACGCCTCTCGCCCAAGCGGAAGAATCAACGAATTACTGTATACACCTGCATCATTCTGAGCAAGTGCAGCTGCTCCAAACATCATACCGGTATTCCGACGCCGATAGGGAGACCAATACTGATTGAACTCCAGGTACACGCCAACCCGCCGAGGTGCGTTGTCTCTGTCCACATCTGCACGTCCATATACCCCAAGCGTCGCTCCCCTATTGGGCCATATATCGCGCGTATTTTGCTGCACTCCAGCTACAAACCATAAACCTGCATCAGCTGTCGTCCGCGCGCTCCATTCGGCAAGTGATCGGCCCGTGTCCAGGAGATACGGAACGGGACCTTCATCCAGACTATACCATCTCGTTCGTTCGGTACGCACACCTGCGAAAATTCTGGCATAACTGTGGCGAACATTAGACTCAAACCTGAGAGGCAGCGCAATAGTCACACCAGTCCCCATTGATTGCTCTCCGTATGTTCTATCCTGAATTGTTTGATCCTGTGCTACGATCCTGGCGATAACGGCCCCAGGCTTGTTATAAACCTCGAGCGTCGCTAAAACCGGACCAAATGCTGAGCTTATCACTGCACGCTGCCATGCCCTTCGTGACTGCAATGTGACCTCGGCAGCGTAGGTAACACGGCGAAGAGGATCACTCCCGTACATGGCAAGTCCGCCTCGTAGCCCAAGTTTGCTTTCGGGTGCTTGGAACGACCAGGAGCCCACTGGGAGAATCATTCGAGGCCAAAGTCTACCGTTCAATCTGTATGGCTGATAGGTGAATTCGTCCGGTACCTGCAATCTGGCAGCAATGCTGGGCCGCTGATTCACTGGAGTAAGCGATATACTCGGCCCATCACTCGGGGAGAACTCTGTCGCTACTACGTCATAGCGCTCGTGCTGATAATCGACATAAATCAGCGTTTGACCATCCGTGGATAACCGCGGATCCATTGCTCCATACGAGACTTCTGTTAACCGACTGGTTCGTTCTAATTGCAGATCATGACAATAGATATCCGTCACACCGTCCATATCTGCAGTGAACAGGAGATAGCGTCCATCTGAACTCCACGATATTTCTCGTACGGCCCCTCCATCCAGAAAGATCAAAGGTGTAAGCGTGCCGTCCGACGCAGCTAAATAAACTATTTGTACTCCATCATGCCGAACCAATAGTGCCGTCTTATCCTTGGTGTGTGCGATCTGTATGAGATCGGCTTGACTTCGGTCCCGGATTGTCCGAATACTTCCGTCCCCATCAATCTGAACCCACTTATTGCGCTGCCCGTCATTTTGAAGCGCCCAAATGCCGGCAGAGGTTTGCAAAGGCATGTGCATACGTGCCCCGTGAGTGACACGAACCTCCCTGCCCCGACGCAAATCATACGCAAATACATCCGCAACTGAACGTAGTGTTGAGAACCTGTCCGGGAGGTACCGGGCATACAGCAATACACTGTCCTTTACGCTGAACCATGCATCCTCCGGCAGCAGCACAGCATGTATAAGCTGGGTTTGGCCAGTTTCGGCGTCGAGGCTATATAACCCGGGAGTTTCGCTCAGCCCCCGCCTATATAACACGAGCGTCGAATCGTTCAGCCACTGGGGCCAGCGTTGTAGTACGCCCTTTTGTCCTGCAAGTATGCTTGCAGGTTTTGTTGGCTCACGGGCAGTTGAGATCGTTTCCTGTTTAAATTCCGCAGACAGCTCCCGTAATGGTTGACCCGTTGCACGACGCAAGCCCAATCCTGTTGATCGGATTGGATTGCGATAGCGCCGGGTTCGCATCTTCTGAAAAAATGAACCTCCATCACGACCAACCTGCCAAGCGAAAAAATTGGCTCCGCCGATGTAGTGACGGTTTCCGTGGAAAGCGTAGCGGGGAATCTCAAAAAGTTGAGATAAACTCCAGGGGCGCTCAGAAGCCATCGCAGCCCGGTACTGCATCTGGAACCGGGCATCATTCAGACGTCCTGCACGGTGCGCCCCCAAGCTCTCGAAATAAACAGCTGCACCCTCATTCAACCCTGGCGGAAGCGATAAATTGAACGTACGCGCAGCATCAGGGGCAAACCAATGAACCAGTTTACCCAAGCCCCAGGGACCGCCTGCCTGCCCTTGGGATGCGTGCACAAGCTCATGTGTTGCAACTGCCTCTATCCAGGAAGGAAAGTTCGGCCCCAAACGCCCCCCTTTAATATGAGGGACCTCGATTTCCTGACGGAATGGGTGTGTGTGAACATACCCATTAGACCGATCATTGGAGTTGTTCAGTATTACAGGCATCCGCATTGTTCGGGCCACCCCCGATAATGCCTGCGCGTCTGGTAGCATGCGTTCCAATACCATGGCGGTTTCCCAAGCCTCGGTCGCTGCCCCCTCTTCAAAAATAATCTCGAAATGCTGTGTTCTGTGCACTTGATAGCGACTCCCAAGCGGCCGTACAACGGGCTCGTACACAATCCACTGGCCCGAGACGGATGGAGTTACCGCCAGCAGGATGAGGCAGGAAGCGATTACGGGAAAACGCATCTGCGGAGGGGGAGGGATTCGAACCCCCGGTAGGCAGTGCCTACAATGGTTTTCGAGACCACCCCGTTCGACCACTCCGGCACCCCTCCGGCTCCGTGTGAACGAGCAGGAAAAGAAGTTTGTTCGTACCACTGCATGCTGCCTCTATCGTTTGTACCCCAAAGTTTGGTCCGAAGGCGTGGCGCCAACACAGCACTGCAGAATGGTATCTATCCCAAACTTTGTCAAGTAATGCTTTTTACGCCTCCCCTATCCTCAATCCACCAAAATGCCGGTTGGGAATTCAGGCTAGGAAAAGGATTGCGGAGACTCCCCCGATTATCCATCCGAAAACCGTTAATGCCAGCGAGGATGTTCTCAGTGGAAAAAGCCTTTGGATTGCCATGCTCTTTAGGGAAAAGTATCGTTCGAGGATTTGAATGTCTAATTTTATATCTGCCGAAGCAGGGGGCTACATACCCCTGAGAGCTCTGCCCCTAATTACTTCAACGGACTCCCAAGATCTGGGCAGATGTACGTAAGAACACCCCCTAAGTTTGGAGTCCAAACAACGCTAAGCCATTGATACGGCATTTTCTTCCACACATCAATGAGGTTGCAGCGACTGCCCTGTGTCTTTGGTCGGTGATTAAGGACCCGCAAACCAAGATCGCAATTTCACCAAAAACTCGAAACTTGTGCGTTATCGCTGATCCTGTCGCTTCGATTTTCAGCAGTATGGCTTCTGGGGGATTAAGTCCTAGAATCTACCACCCCAGTGCAAGGATACCCAAATCAGGCTGCAGGCAGCATGTTGCGGATCAGTTCATAGACGTTGTGCAGGACCGCATCCAGCTTTTCTGGCTGACGCCCCCCAGCCGTTGCAAAATCCGGCTTGCCCCCACCACCACCGCCAATCTGGCGCGCCAATAGATTAACAATAGCACCCGCCTTCACGCCCTTGGGTAGCAGGTCGTCTGTAACAACCGCTACCAGATAAGCTTTTTGCCCCTCCGGATCACACGTACCCAAAATGCCCACGCTGGAGGGGTTGAGCCGGCGACGAAGCTTCTGTCCCTGTGCCCTCAGCATCGTTATGTCTGTATCATCAATGCGTCCAGCGACCAGATTAACCCCATTCAACACAGACGCATTATTCATTAGTCTGTCTACTTGGACTTCCAGACGTGCGTGGCGAAGCTGTTCCAGTTCCTTCTGCAGTGAACGATTCGTTTCCAGAAGCTCTGCTACCGATTCTTCAACGGGGCGCTTTGAGCCCTTAAACTGTCTTCTGGTGCGCGTGAGCGCTGTCCGCTCCTGCGTAACCAAATTAACGGCATCGATTCCCGTGATGGCCTCTACACGACGAATACCTGCGGCAACTGATCCCTCAGATTGCAAGAGAAAAAGCCCTATTTCGCCAGTTGCTCCGACATGTGTTCCCCCGCATAACTCCACAGAAAAATCCGGATCAAACGTGACTACACGCACAAAATCCCCATACTTCTCGCCAAAGAGCGCCGTAGCCCCGCGTGCCAGTGCCTCCTTGTAAGGTACACGGTCCTCGATCTCTGCGGTGATGTTTCGCTGTACCTGATCGTTGACCCGATCCTGCACACGTCTCAGATCCTCTGGACTGACTCGTTCGTAATGACTGAAATCAAATCGCAAATGCCCCGCTGCTACAAGCGAACCCTTTTGCTCCACTCCAGGCCCAAGTGTCTCTCTCAGGGCTGCGTGCATCAGGTGTGTCGCTGTGTGATGCTTGGCTATGCGCCGCCGGCGTTCCTGATCCACACTGGCTGTGACCTGACACTCCAGACTGGACGGAAAGCGTTCAACTTTATGCAAAATCTGATCTCTCCAGACCTGGGTATCAGTAACAGGAATAACCTCGCCATCAAAATTGAGCGTACCCGTATCTCCAACCTGCCCCCCTCTTTCAGCATAGAAAGGGGTGCTGTCCAATATGATAACTCCCGCATCTACATCATATCCAACAATACGCGCACCTTCCAGAGTTGTCGCTTCATAACCAACAAACTTTGTCCTTACGCTTGATTGCTGCTCCTGAAGCCCGGACACCCCATCCGGCCGGTCGACTGAGATCGTCACAGTGGCTTTAGCGCTGCGCGCACGATTCTTCTGCTCAGCCATCAACTCTTCGAACCTGGACATATCCACATGTCGACCGTGTTCACGCGCCATTAACTGCGTGAGATCGATCGGGAAACCGTAGGTATCGTGCAGTAAAAACGCAACCTCCCCAGGTATACGGCTTAACCGGGCTACCGAGATAAAGGACTGTATACTATCCGTCCCAGTCATATAGGCTTTTTTTAACAGATCCTGGATCGATGCATCCTCCTGTAAGTCCTCAATGCAGTTCTCCTGTTCACTTGAAGAGAGTTTATCTATGTACCTGCAAACCGAGTCAAACAGCATGAGGCCGCGCCCTAAAGTTCGCAGAAAAGCCCGTTCCTCTCCCCGGATACTCGCGGTAATGAATGTCGACTTGGCCCTCAGCTCTGGAAAAACTCCCCCAAGTGATTTTATGACCGTTGGCACCAAACGACACAGGAATGGCTCCTTAATATCAAGCGTGGTATACCCGTAACGAACTGCCCGGCGCAAAATTCTACGAATGACGTATCCCTGCCCCACATTACCTGGAATTGCTCCGTCCGCAATAGCCACTACGATGCCACGGATATGATCCACCACAACCCGCATGGCGACTCGGATACTGTCTGAATCCAGAGCAGTATCTATGTCGTCGTACCCCCGGATGCCGGCGATCGGCGTTAATCCGGCTACCTCACTCAAAAGCTCGCTAAAAGCATCTGTATCGTAGGTACTGATCTTGCCCTGCATGATAGCAGCGAGGCGCTCAAGCCCCATACCCGTATCTACATGGCATGCAGTCAAGGGCACATGCCCGCGATCTACCTGCGCATTGTACTGAATGAACACCAGGTTCCACAGCTCAATCACCGTAGAGAGATCTTTGTTTATGCACTCGCTCCCAGGTACCTGCTTGCGTTGTTCCTCGGAACGAAGGTCAATGTGGATTTCTGAGCAAGGACCACACGGTCCTGTCTCGCCCATCATCCAAAAATTATCCTTAGAGCTGCCATATAAAACATGTTCACTGGGTAAGTAGCGCCTCCACAGGTCTGCAGCTTCCTCGTCTGAGGGCAAATCCAGGTCTACATCTCCGGCGTGCACAGTCGCGTAGAGTCGATCCTCAGGCAATCCCCACCGCTTCACCAGAAGCTCCCAGGCCAGATCAATTGCTTCCTTCTTGAAATAATCACCAAAGCTCCAGTTACCCAGCATTTCGAAGAAGGTGTGGTGATACGTGTCGCGTCCCACTTCTTCAAGATCGTTGTGCTTGCCAGATACTCGAAGGCATTTTTGGGTATCCGCAGCTCGAACATATGACCGTGTCTCTTTCCCCAGAAAGATGTCCTTGAACTGGGCCATCCCTGAGTTGATGAACAGCAATGTGGGATCATCCAAGGGTACAAGAGGGGCGCTGGAAACAATCGTATGCCCCTTTTCCTCAAAGAACTCCAGGAATTCCGCCCTTATCTGCGAGATACTGCGATGATTTACCATTAAGATGGATCAATTCGGATCCCCCTGAAACGCCTGATCGAAGTATCTTGTGCCTGTATACTGCCGCGTATTAGCCAATCTTGGGGAATTTTTTGTGCTTCATCACATAACTGCAACCACGGGCCGTGCCCGTACGTAGGTGAATTACGTCAGTCCTGAAAATCGAAACCAACCAAGACACTTCCATGCGCCCATACCTAAAACCCATCTCCTTTGCTGCACTGTTACTTATTGTTGCCCCAGTCAGTGCGCAGGTAAAGCTCACGCCAATCAGCGAGCAATTTTCTGTCAGCCAGGTCGGAGAACTCATACTCAGCGTAACAGATGCTGACGTGACGGTGAACACATCCAATGTATCAAGCGTGACTGTTGACGTCACCGTGGAAGGCCGTGACCGCAATAAAGCAATGGAGTACTACGAGAAGCAAAATTTCAGTGTAGCCCTTGAAGATGGAACGCTGCATGTAGTCTCGAAACGGGAAGAGAATTACGGGGGATCCTACGAATGGGGTAATTCGACAAGTATTCATGTAATGATCAACATGCCAGCCAATGTGCCCACGAACATCCATACCTCTGATGGCGACCTGATCATTGAAGAACTGACCTCCGGTGCAAAGATCAAAACCAGTGATGGCGACATAAAAATTGGGGGAATTTCGGGTGGAGACGTTGCGATACAAACCTCAGACGGTGATATCGTAGCCGACTTGCTCCAGGGACCGTCTGTATCTATAAAGACCAGCGACGGAGATCTAATGCTCGGGGAACTTAGCGGAGATGTCATTCGCGCCCAAACCTCAGACGGAGATATAGGAGTTGAATCTGTAATCGGAGAGTTTGAAGCAAGAACATCAGACGGTGATCTCAGAATCGGTGAGATGGTGTCGTCCAGCGCTGCAGTTCGAACATCGGATGGCGACATAAAAATTAGCAACGTTACGGGGAGCCTTACGGTCAGCTCCAGCGACGGAGATATAGAGCTTGGACTTGTTGATCCAGGAGATATATCCGTATCAGTTAGTGATGGCGACGCGCTTGTTTCGATGCCCTCAGACCTCTCGGCTACGCTTGACGTGAAAGCGAATGACGTGGAGATGGATTCATTCTCGAATTTCTCGGGTGACGTTGCAAGCTCGAAGATTGTCGGCGACCTGAATGGTGGTGGATCGATGATTCGTGTGCGCACATCTGATGGGGATGCAGTAATGCGAAGCCTCCGGCGTTAAGGAACTACTCATGTCGCGCGTTTCAGTTGAACAGGCATCGAATTCCGGCCTGATTTCTGCTGAGCTGGAAACGAGCTTCTCGAGGAACTTTCGATGAAAATTGTGTACTTGGGTTAATCCGAACTTTCTTCCGGTGATACATCGGATGTAGCCCTAGCCTGAATTTCCAACAAGCAACTTAAAGTGACATTATGGGGGTATTTGGCCCTCCATAGATACGATTTATCCCCTTTATTGTCACTTGTTTTCGTGTTTATATTTCACTTTCCAATATATTAGCATATTGCTGTATCCAGTAAATATGTCCTGATTTGCCCATTTCTTCCAAAATATCCCCGATTCAACCCCCATTATTGATTGTTTATAATTTTATGTATTATATTGGTAT